>JBKJPR010000299.1:0-5720 GCA_046594275.1 Sediminibacterium sp. | reverse complement strand
TTACAAGATCAATACTTCCAGTTGGATCATCGACAGCACATCAGAGATCGGGAAAGACATTGCCACGGTTCCTGAAAGAGAGAACTATATAAAAAAAGGTGAACAGTTCGACCTTGAGAATATCAAAGCAGAAAGATCAAGGGTAGATCTTGCTTTAAAGAACAAGGGGTATTATTATTTCAGTCCTGAACATGTCAAAGCATGGGTTGACAGTTCCAACCATGACCACACGGTAAATGTATTTTTTAAATTGAATCCAGATATCCCGGTGGCTGCGGTGATCCGCCAAAGGATCAATAACATCATTCTGTTCCCGAATTATACATTATTATATCCGCCTCCGGATACTTCCCGGCAAAGGATGAGGTTGTTTGACAGCATTTATATCAGGGATACGGTTAACCATATTAATGCGCAAACGCTGACCCGGGCCGTAACGTATCGGCCCGGAAGCTTGTATTCACTAAGGGCACAGAACACGACACTGAACCGGTTTATTAATACCGGTGTGTTTAAGTTTGTGAAGAACCGGTACGAAACCAGTGGTGATACGATACTGCCGCGATTACTGGATGTCTATTATTATCTTACACCACTACCCAGAAAAAATATACAGGCGGAGCTGGGTGCTTTTACAAAAAGCAATTCCTTCACCGGCGCGCAGGCCAGTGTAAGCTGGCGCAACCGGAATGCTTTTAAAGGTGGCGAACAGATCCTGGCAAAAGTATATGGGTCGTTTGAATCGTCTACATTAGATTCCCTCAGAAAGCACAATAATTTCAGACTGGGTGGAGAGCTTTCTTTGATGTTTCCGCGTTTTGTTACACCCTTTCAGATAAAGGAAAAGCTTTATGCACCACCCAAGACCCGGTTCCTGCTGGGGTATGAATTATTGCGTAGGCAGGCATTGTATACAAAGAATTATTTCCGACTGCAGTATGATTTTACCTGGAAAGAAAGTGTGAGCAAAGAACACACACTGGCGCCACTTAGTATCACCTATAATACTACTACTGCTTTCAGTCCTGAATACAAGGTATTGATTGACCAGGTACCGGCTTTAAAGATCAGCAACCTGCCTGAAGTGATCTATGGTACATTTTATAATTTTACCTATCACACGCCTAATGCGGCAAGAACCAGCGATATCATTTATTTTAACGGGAACTTTGATGCTGCAGGCAACCTGATAGGGCTTATTAATAAATCTTCTGCGCCTTATACTGGAAAGTTCCTAAATGCCTATTATTCGCAGTTCGTAAAACTGGATGCAGACTTCCGGTACACCCGAAAATTAGGCAAGGACCTGTTCCTGGCAAACAGGATACTGGTAGGAGCAGGGTTTCCATATGGCAATTCATCCTTCCTGCCCTTTTCAAGGCAGTTCATTATTGGTGGAACTAACAGCCTGCGCGGCTTCCAGGTTCGGCAATTGGGACCGGGCAGGGTTCGGGCTTCAGCTTTACAGCAATTGTATTACCCTCAGGTAGGTGGGGATTATAAGCTGGAACTGAATACAGAATTGCGGTTCCCGTTAGCTGCCAAATTAAAAGGCGCTGTTTTTGTTGACGCCGGCAATGTATGGACAAAGGAAGCGTTGCTGTATGGAAAAGATGCACAGCTAACCAATAAATTCCTCAACGACCTGGCAGTGGATGCCGGTATAGGTTTCAGGCTGGATATAACTTTCCTGCTGATTCGGTTTGACCTCGGAATCCCTTTAAGGGTACCCTATATGGAAAGAGGGAAGGAATGGATAATCAAGGATCTGCATCCTTTTAGCAATATCATTTATAATATTGCGATTGGATATCCGTTTTGAACAGATGAATGAGGAATAAGAAACAAGGAGCAAGAGACAAGTAACAAGGAACAGATGAATATCGAACAGATGAATACCGAATGTTGAAGCCAATCATTATTTCATTATTCGATGTTCATCTGTTCGGTATTGCTTCTGCCTGGTAAAGTAATCAATTAAACTTATACACCACCCCTGTCATGATCTGCCCAAATTGATAATTGAGATTAAACGTTGTGGTACCGGCTGCTTTCCTGGCTTCACCATTCCTTAACTTTGCGTACCTGTGGTAGTTATTGACAACCTGCTGTCCGGTTAAGAATCCCAAGGCGGCGCCGGCCAGTATATCGGTGGCCCAGTGCTTATTTTCCGTGATCCTGCTAAGGCCGATCAAGGTAGCTGCGGTATAACTGATGATCGGTATTAATGGTTTATTCTTATACTCCATTGCAAACACCGTAGCTGCTGCAAATGCAACCGTAGTATGGCCGGAGGGAAATGAACTGTTTATGTAGGTTCCGTTTACGTCTTGCCCGGTATAAAAAGGGCCATGAAATGTAGGTGAAGCTCCTGTTAAAGTTCCATCGAAGTAATTCGGTCTTTGCCTGCCTGATATAAACTTTGCAACAGTTTCCACAGCGCCACCGGTCAGGTATGCCTGTGTGGCCAGTAGGGTAGTGGTTTTTAGTTTTTGGTTCTTAAATATAAAACCCTGCGCACCCAGTGCCAGTAAAGTATAGATTTCATAAGTGCCACCAAAACGCGTAACATAATCGCTGATACCACGTACAGTTTTGTTATCATTTCTTAGTGTCAATGCGTTTCGCTGGATAGGTTTATCTGCAAAAGAAAGGGCAACTTCTGCCAATGCAAAATAGCCTACATTCTTCCAGTCACGTTTCTGCAGACGGAGAGGAGTAGTGAAAGCCTGTTTTATATCGCTCCACAGTAAGATGAAATAAGCCGCTGGAGTAATCACCGTATTTTCATTAAAAGCGGAAGGGTCAGTAATATTGATCTGTTTCCCGGAGGAATCTGTTTTCTGCTGTAAAGAATCCAGTTTTTTGATCAGCGTATCTGGTTGTTGTGAATAAGCGGAAGCAGAAATTACCATGCAAAGTACACTGATTAAAAAAAATTTTATCTTTCCTGATTTCATATTCATTACCGGGGAATTAATAATTAAATAATGTTAAAAAATTATGCCAAAATTTTATACAGAGCGAAAGTGAGTCCAGGGTAGGGTTTATAAAATATTTCATTCCGGGGTTATATTTTTAAGTGAAAAAGTTCAATCTCTTTTCTTTTCCCTTTCAGTTCCACAAGGCCCAGGCTCTCTGCCTGGAAATTTTCCAGTGAACTCTTGTCGATAAAATCTTTAGATACGATAAATTTTTTATTTAATTCACTGCAGGCGCTTCTTATCCGGGCGGTTGTATTCATGGTATCCCCACTCATGGCGATGTCTTTTTTGATCACGCCGATCTCTCCAACGGTCACTTCTCCTATATGGATGCCAACCCGGAATTCGGGGATGAGGTCATAATCCCGTTTAAAATTTATACTGTCTTTCTGTATGTTCCGGCGGGCTTCAATAATCGATTTCAGGCACCTTTTGATATTTTTTTCACTATACATCCAGGATACCACTATTTCATCTCCTACATATTGATAGATCCTTCCGTCATATTCTATCAGGGCATTGGATACATGGTAAATGAATTCCCGGATGAATTTAAAATATTGGGTATGCCCGAGTTTTTCAGCAATAGTGGTAGAATCGCTAAGGTCTATAAATACAACGATCCGGTTCTCGGTCTTGGGGTTTACATATTTGCCTAACAGGATATCTAGAAAAACGCCCGGGGAATATTTTTCATTGATTTCAATGATGAGCTGGGTTACAACGATTAGTATCAGCCAATACAAAATTTTTTGGAGCAGCAGGTTTACATGTTGCAATTCATAAAAGAAATTGTGAAAGGAATTCTCTAATGTGCCTGACGACTGTATGGAACTTATCGCATACAATAAGGCATTCATTAAAAATGCCGCCACTACCAGCGATATACTTTTCAACAGCAGTGATAAACCTAACAGATAGTGCCTGAACAATTTCCGCAATATAAATACGAGGAGATACCCCATAAACGCGCTCATGATGAAAACGATCACTTCACGTACAAGTAAAAATTTAAATTCTCTGGATTCGTTTAGTGGACTATAGATTACAACCACCAGCAGGTCTACAACGGTCCAGAATACCGCCACGAACAAAACCACTTTGTACCGGTACTTCTTAAGCTCACTCAATTTAGAGAATAGTGCCATTTAGTATGTATTATTTTTTTTCGAGATATTCATAGATCAATTGTTGTGCGTTGTGTGTGGTGTCTATATCTGCGTTAATGGTTTGGCTGTTTGTTCCTATCTCAGTACTCTTACTGTTATCGCTCCATTGTAACCGGAAATAGTCAAGTAGTTCTTTTTTACATTGGGCGGCTACTATCGGCACACATACTTCGATCCTGTGGTGTATATTCCTGTTCATCCAGTCTGCAGATCCCATAATGACCTCGGCATTCGCATCACTGCCGAAAATAAACAGTCTGGTATGTTCAAGATACCGGTCCACCAGCCTTTTCACGCGGATGCGGGAACTCAAGCCGGGTTTCCCCGGAACCAGGCAACAGATACTCCGTATGATCATCTGTATTTCTACCCCGGCCTCGCTGGCCTGATACAGGAGATTGATGAGGTGCGGTTCTTCAAGGTTATTTATTTTTATCCTGATCATCGCTTTTTTACCTGATTTTGCTTTCTGAATCTCATTTTCGATCAGTTTCTCGAACTGTTCCTTCATATTGAACTGTGAGATCAGTAATTTCTCGAAATGTATTTTCGTCTTCAGCCCTTCGATCTCATTACGCTGTAATATTTTGAACAGTTGTAATATCTCGGCGATGATAGATGGGTCCGTGGTCATCAGTACATGATCGGTATAGAATTGCGCAGTCACTTCGTTGAAATTACCGGTGCTCAGTAAGGCATAGGACAATACCTGGTTACCGGTTACCTTCTTAATGATGGCTATTTTCGAATGTACTTTAATATTGGGGATACTATAAATAATGGTGATACCCGCTTTTTTCATCTCCCGGCTCCATTTGATATTGTTGCCTTCATCAAACCTGGCTTTCAGTTCTATAAACGCTATCACCCTTTTCCCGTTCCTGGCAGCGCTGATCAGTGCATTCACAATATGCGACTCAGCCGCAACCCGATATAATGTGATATAGATGTCTGTTACACCCGTATCTACCGCCGCCTGGTTAAAGAATGAAAGCACCGGATTATAGGATTGATAGGGGAGATGTAAGAGAATGTCTTTTGTGTGCAACACATTGAAAATATCGGCAGAGTCTGTTAATTCAGGTAATAACAACTGCTTTGTTTTGGGATAGGTAAGGTCCTTGTTTAATTTCGGGAATGATGCCAGGTCGCTTAGCTGGTGATAGTGCCCTCCTTCAAACATTTCCTCGAAATTCAGATTAAATAATGAGGCTATCAGGAATTGAACATTCCGTGGCATTGTAGATTCATAAAGGAAACGTGAAGGGGCGCCGATCTCTCTTTTCTTCAGTTCCTTTTCGATCTTTAATAACAGGTCTCCACTCAATTCATCATTCAGGTATAATTCTGAATTCCGGTTAAACTTTATGGAATATACCCCCTGGATCTCTGAACCCGGAAATAGCAGCGGAAGGTTTTGCCTGATGATATCATCAATAAAGATCACATATTCGTTATTATCAATCGGGCTTAATACAAAAAAACGGGAGAGTTTATCTGAAGGAATATTAACCACCGCATGTTTTAAAGTACCTGGTTCATGGTCCTTTAAAGAAATGAAAAGGTA
>JBKJPR010000219.1:0-4344 GCA_046594275.1 Sediminibacterium sp. | reverse complement strand
TACCCCGAGATCTTTACCCGCAGCCTGGCTCACCATAAGCGTAAACCCTTTTCTCTTCTGCCGGGAGGAGAGCCTGTCATTAATACGCAGGATCACATATTTCTTATTCTTAGGGTTAGTTACCTTAACCCAACTATTGAGATTGAAATCATTGCTTGCGGCTGTCAGCCTGATATTGAGGAATATTTCGCCCGATGATGTTTTGGTGCCATCCAGGTCGGAATCATACAGGGCAGCCAAACCATTTACCAGTTTACTGGTGGTTTTGAAGTTTGGCTTCAATGTGTCAGTAATAGTAACCGTATCACGCTTTACAGGCAAAGTATCCTGTTGCGCCATAGCAAGAAGAAAGGAACAAAGAAATAAAGCCAGGCAGACGATCTTTTTCATGTTGAATATGTAATTTGAAGACTCAACCCAATCTATCTAGGCAGGTAAAATAGGTAAACCCGATGGATATAGATAGATTTTGATGTATTTTTTTATAAACGGGATTGCTAATAAAATCAAAGGCTATGCCAAAGCAATTAATTATATTCTACTTAATAATTAGTTAATAAGCGATAAAAATCTATAAATCATTTAATTAAGTACCATTTTAAATTAATTTAAATAAGTCGCGTACAATTGAAATATACAAAATATTTATTATGTTTAACCCTGTCTGCAATAACTGGATCTATTATTTCTGGGCAGGCGAGAACAGCTCCTGCAAACCTAAAAGCGAAAACAATTTTGATTGATAATCCTTTGAACAGGACCTTATGCGAGATAGACCTGCCGGATACCATGATCCGGAAAAACAAGACATTATTGATTTTTTTTGCTTTGCCCAACGGCAATAGTATAGCGTGGACAAAAGGCAAGCTGATGCAGGCGGGTGACGACTGGCATTTTGATATCCAGCATATAGCCGCCCAGACGCGCTACCTCCGCCACGTAATGACGAACCATAATATTGTGGTTGCCTATATGGCCAACCACCTGAAGAGCTGGCCTGCCTGGAAAAGGCAGCAACCCGATGGCCCGGGGGAGATCAAAAGGATCGTTGACTCTATCACAAACATGTTTGCCAGTTACCAGCCGGTGATAATGTTAAACAGCCATAGCGGAGGTGGAAGCTTCATTTTCGGTTACCTGGAAGCAGTTAAACGCATTCCCAATCATATTCACCGTATAGCTTTTATAGATAGTAATTATGGGTACGAGGACTCATTACACGGTTCAAAACTGATAGAATGGCTTGCTTTGCCCAAACATTACCTGAACGTGCTGGCCTATAACGACAGTGTAGTAATATATAACGGCAAACCATTGGTAAGCCCCACAGGTGGAACCTGGTACCGTTCGAAGATGATGCAAAGAAAATTAAATGAAGTTTACCCATTTAAAAACAGCGCAGATACCAGTCTGTTACATTATACTGCATTATCAAACAGAATTGATATACTATTGAAAATCAACACAGAAGGAAAAATTTACCATACAGAACAGGTAGCGAGAAATGGGTTTATCCATACTGTATTGAGTGGCACCAAATACGAAAAAAAGGCAGCCTATCAATATTGGGGAAACAGGGTTTACACACCCTATATTCATTAATGGCTGAACTTAGCAGTCTTTTCGTTACCGGTTACAGGGCCATTACTCCTGATCTGTACCTGTATGTTGGCGATCCATTCGGCGCAACCTTTGGCAAACAGGTACTCATTCACTTGGTTTAGAACTGCCATTACTTCTTCATAACTGCCTTCGAGCACGGTGGCAAATGGACCCACTTCATATTGGATTCCTGAGCTTTTAATGATCCCGATGGCTTCGTCTACCCATTCGTAGGGATGTTTATCCTGAACCACCGGCAGGATCTGAATGGACGCATTAACGATAAACAAGTGCATAATTTATAATTCTATGACCTCCACTACGGCGTCCAGGTTAAGCGCGCCGTGAATATGGGGGAATACTTCATTGATAGAACCGGCCAGCTCAAATATCAGGGCGCGTTCAACTTTACTTTTCTCGATTTTCAGCTTCAAAAGCCCTGTCTGCCCCTGGTAATATCTTTCCAGCACGCCGGATACCTGCGGCTCAGTACTGCAATGGATAAACCCTTCCGTGGCCAGCGTATCGGAATCGTACTGTCCTTTTTCGAGCGCATCGGCCCATTGTTGCCTTGTAGTAACGTGGTATATGTAGTCTGATTCCATGATAAGATTATCGTTTTAGAATGGTGAGTGTTGAGTAGTGAGTGGTGAGTTAGGGACTCATTGCCTGGCACTCACCACTGACTACTCACCTTAAAATCGGCTTTATTTTCTGATCCAATAACATCAAATCAACTAAAACCATGGCAGTAACGGCTTCCAATATGACTGGCACCCGTAAAGCGATACATAGGTCGTGGCGCCCCTTGACTGAAAAACTTTCAACGGCATTGCTTTCCCTGTTCCAGGTTTGTTGCTCTTTAGGTGTGGATGAGGTAGGTTTGATGGCGATGCGGAAAACCAGTTCATTCCCATTCGTAATACCACCTACGACACCGCCGGCATGGTTGGTGTGGGTTTTACCGCTTGCGTCTTCTATTGGATCGTTATGATCTACTCCGAACATTCGGGCAGCGGCAAAACCAGTTCCGAACTCCACGCCGCGAACAGCAGGGATGGCGAAGACCACGTGAGCGATCAATGATTCAACTGAATCAAAAAAATGTTCGCCCAAACCAACCGGCAAGCCATTTACCCTGCATTCTACGATACCGCCAATACTGTCTTTTGCTTCAATAGCTTTATCCAACCCTTTTTCCAGGTCAGTTTCTCCCCCAATTTCGAGTATAGTGGCCATTATGTTGATGCCTTGTAACAGTTTTTTTGCGATTACGCCTGCTGCTACCATGCAAACCGTTAATCGCCCGCTAAAATGTCCGCCACCACGATAATCCTGGAAACCGCCGTATTTGGCATGCGCAGTGAAATCTGCATGGCCGGGGCGGGGAACATCCCGCTGTTTTTCATAATCCCCGCTGCGGGTATTTTTATTCTCAAAGAGGATAGTAAGAGGCGCTCCCGTGGTATGACCGTTAAAAAGCCCTGTCTTAAAAATTGGGATATCATCCTCTTTGCGGGGCGTAGTACCTTTTTGTACGCCTCCTTTTCTCCGCTCAATATCCTCAATGAAGTCAGCAACGCTTAACTGTAGACCTGCCGGGCAACCATCAATGGTTAGTCCGACACAGTCGCCATGCGATTCGCCAAAAATGTGTATGCGGAATATGCGGCCGAATGAATTCAAGTTTATTAGTTTACTTGGTTTATAGTTTCGCCGATGTTGGTGTTATAGCCAACATCACCTGCTTTCGCCGATGTTGGTGTTATCACCAACATCACTTTTCCTCTTTATTATAGCCCCTAACTTTTCCAGATGATCATAAAATTCAGGATAGGATTTATTGATGGCCTCCGCTTCTTCCACCACAACCTCTCCTGCCGCTTTCAGCCCGGCCACTCCACAAGCCATGGCAATGCGGTGGTCGTGGTGCGAATGGGTGGTTGCTGCCTTTACACCCGTCCCACCTTTTATAAGCATCATATCTTCCTGCAAATTAATTTCACTCCCCAATTTAGCAAACTCCTGCTGTAATGTGAGTGCCCGGTTACTTTCTTTATGGATAAGCCGGTTAACCCCTTCAATAACGGTAGTTCCTTCACAGTATGCTGCGAGTGCAACTAATGGAGGAAAAAGGTCGGGACAATCATTGGCATTGAAATGGAAAGCCTTAAGCGGCAATGGGCCTATTTCAATGCTTTCCGGTTGAATAGATAACCGGGAACCACAATCCGTTAATGCCTGTAACACTGCCTTATCTGCCTGTGTTGAATAAATATCAAGACCTTTCACAGTAATATGTCCTGCTATGGCCCCTGCTACTAGTAAGAAGGCTGCACCGCTCCAATCCCCCTCGACAAGATAGTTTGGGGTTTGGGGTTTGGGGTTTGGGGTTGTAATGCTGAAATAAAAAGACTGGTAATTGTTGTTTTCTACATTGCAGCCGAAGTGTTTCATTACCTGCAAAGTGAGATCGATATAGGGTTTGCTTTTCAGGTTTTTGACCCTAATGGTTACGTCACGGGCGCCTGCCCCACCGTAAGCCATAAGCAGACCGGTTAAGAATTGCGAGCTCAGTGAACCGTCCACTTCAATATCAGCCGGTTCTAATGGCCCCTGGATATGTAAGGGAAGTTTACCGTTCTTCGATTGAACTTTTACCCCGAGTTGCGGGAGAATCTCATCGAAAAAATTCATCGGCCTTGTTAACAAACTGCCTGTTCCATTACTCTTAATGGAACA
>JBKJPR010000015.1:0-6136 GCA_046594275.1 Sediminibacterium sp. | reverse complement strand
ATGGCCAGGTAGGCAGGATTGAAACGTTCCACATGGCCCACCTGCATTTTGATATTGGCTTCCCGCACCATGCTTACCAGGTCGCGGCCCTCCTGTATGGTATGTGCCAGTGGTTTCTCAACAAAAATATGTTTGCCTTTGCGGATGGCCTGCATACAAATACTGAAATGTTGATCAGTAGGGGCGATCACATCAATGATATCACAGGCATCTATCAGTTTCTCTTCGTCCAAAAAACGCTTCAACCCATATTGTTCGGCTACTGCTTTGGCATGCTCATTATTTGGGTCAAAAAACCCAACCAGTTTTATACCCTCTATTTCCTTCCAGTTATTCAAATGGAACTTACCCAGGTGACCCACTCCAAAAACACCGACTTTAAGCATAGCATTACTTTTATTAAGACCGGGTAAATATAATTGGGAAATTCTGGAATTGGAAAATTGGGAAATTTTTGGTTTCCAGGTTCCAAAATCAAGTCAAACCTGCCCAGATACAAAGATGTGGGTATTCTAACGGGTTTCACGCAAACATATCATGATTCTTAATATTGGTCAGTTGTGCTGTGTGTAACAGGGTTTTTTCACAGGCTGCGGAATGGGGCAGTTCATAATTAAAGAAGAATTCCATCGTATGTATCTTACTTTGGTAAAAAGTTTCTGTATTGGAATTAAAGTCGTTACCGGCTAATTTTTGCGCTGCAACCACTGACTGCTTTAGCCATTGCCACCCGATAACGGTATAACCCGCCATTTCCATAAAAATGGTGGCATCTGCCAGGTATCGTTCCATTTCTCCTCTCATGGCAAATTGGCTAAGGTGCTGCAAAACAGAATCGATCCGTTTCCATTCAATACTTAATGTTTGTGCATAAGATTCTAAAGCGGGATGCGTAGTGGCTTTTGCGATTGTATCCTGGATGGTTTCCGCCAATAATTGCCATCCGCGTCCTTTTTCCATTGTCACTTTACGGCCCAGAAGATCCAGGGATTGAATACCTGTGGTGCCTTCGTATAACGCCATAATTTTCAGGTCCCGGTAATGCTGTTGTACAGGGAAATCGGTTGTAAAGCCATATCCTCCCAGTGTTTGAATGGCAAGAGCGGCAGAACGGCTGCCTTGTTCGGAGGGATAGGTCTTCATAACAGGCGTCAACATCTCTAATAGCAAAAAATGCTTCTGTCTTTCTTCACCGGTAGTGGCATGGGTAAGGTCGTATAAACGGTTACACTCCATACCCAGCGATAAGGATCCTTCGGCAATGGCTTTTTGGGTCAGCAACATCCGCTGAACATCTGCATGATTGATGATCAGGGTAGGGGGTTTGGACGGATCTTTTTCACTGGCTAATCTTCCCTGCGGCCTTTCCAAGGCATATTGCAGGGATGCCTGATAAGCTGCCATCGCCACTGAGGCTGCGCTCTGGCCCACACTGATTCTGGCGCCATTCATCATGTGAAACATATAGCTGAGGCCCTTGTGCGGCTCGCCAACAAGATAACCCCGGCAATCATCATTATCACCGAATGAAAGATGGGTGGTGGAATAACCCCGTTGTCCCATTTTCTGAAAATCTCCCGCACAATACACATCGTTATAAACCAGGCTGCCATCAGCTTCTGGACGGAATTTCGGAATGATAAATAATGAAATTCCTTTCACACCTGCCGGGGCGCCTGTGATCCTGGCCAGCGTGAGGTGAACAAAATTTTCACAGGCCTCATGCTGACCGCCAGAGATAAATATCTTTTGTCCCTTTACTTTGTAATAACCATGATCAGTGGGAAGGGCAGTAGAAGTAATGTCACCAAGCGAACTTCCTGCCTGCGGCTCGGTCAGTGCCATAGTACCCTGCCAATGGCCCTCAAATATTTTTGGCACATAGGTTTCGATCTGTTCCTTTGTTCCAAAATTGGTTATCAATCCTGCTGAACCCCCGGAAAGCCCTAAGTATCCTTCAACGCCATTGTTAGCTGCCTGGAATAAATGATGGCCCGTACTGAAGATCATTTCGGGTAATTGCAGGCCACCATGTTCGAATAAGGCGCTCCCGCCGATCCAGTGTTGTTCAGCCCCTTTTCGGATGATATTTTTTAGTTGCGGGTGGGTGACCACACCACCCTTGCCATCATACCTTGCCGGTGTTTCATCCATTTCTTTGAAGTACGGGAACATTTCCTGTTCAGCAAACAGTTTAGCCGATTCAATGATCATCCAGGCCTGTTCAGCATCCAAATGAGCAAAATGCGCATGCGTAAACAATTCTTCTACGTGATGAACATCAAAGAGTAAGAATCGCAAATGTTCCATACTGGTAAAACGTGCCATGGTAGTTTACTGGTTTATTTGTTTACTAAAGTGAATCGAGGGTTGGAAAAAGTATATACTATTATTGTTTTTCTTCGTGATTCTTTGTGTCTTACTGGCTTTGTGGTTCAAAATTTTGAACCACAAAGGCCCAAAAGCACAAAGTTTCACTAAGTAATTCATGAATGGGTATAATTTGGTTCATGTCATGCTGCTTGTTGTCTTTCATTAGCACATTATCTAATTATCCTACCACCAGGCTGATGAGTTCTGCTGCATAAGCAGGCTTACCGGATCCTTCCAGTTCTACGCTGCAATTAAAAAAAACTTTCACAGATCCATTCGGCTGTTCCTCTACATTTGTCAGGGTTGCCTGTAAACGTATGCGGCTCCCTTCCGGTACCGGTGTGATAAAACGTGCTTTGTTGATGCCGTAATTAAAAAAAGAATGAATGTTTTCAATGGTGATGAGCCGGTAAAAAAATTGCGATACCAGTGACATAGTCAGGTAGCCATGCGCGATGGTTTTACCGCCCGGCAAGCTTGTTTTTGCTTTTTCAACATCCACATGCACCCATTGATCATCCCCGGTGGCCGCTGCAAAATCATTGATCATTTGCTGTGTCACGGTTAGCCATTCGCTGCTTCCAATGGATTTTCCTATATGATTTTTAATATCTGCCAACCCCTTAATGACCAATGGTTTTGGGCCGTCGGTTTCTTTTGTATCAGTACTTACAGATGATTTTTCAGAAGTTATTTCAGGGATAGGTTCTTCTTTCCAGTTGCCGGCTTTTACAATGGCTTTTCCTTTTACTTTCCGGTCTATCATATCCTGGATAGCCTGATGGGCTTCTTCCAACGCATATATTTTATGAATGGATGGTTTGATCTGCCCTGTTCTCAGCCAATGCAGTAATTGGCCCATGTTCTGCATGCTTTGTTTCGGTTCCTTTTCTGCAAAGCTTCCCCAGAAAACACCCATTACAGAACAGCCTTTCAGCAATACGAGGTTAAAAGGCAGTTGGGGTATTTCGCCTGCGGCAAATCCTACCACTAAATACCGTCCCTTCCAGGCAATGGAGCGGAGTGCCTGTTCAGACAGCTTACCACCCACCGGATCATAGATAACATCAACACCTTTCCCGCCACTGATCTCTTTTATTCGAACCCGTAGATCTTCTGTGGTATAATTGATCAGATGGTCAGCGCCTTTTTCTTTACATAATGCCAGTTTATCGGCGGAAGATGCGGCTGCAATTACCGTGGCGCCCACTAATTTGCCCAGTTCCACCGCAGCAATTCCTACCCCACCTGCAGCGCCCATTACCAGCAGGGTTTCACCGGCTTTCAGTTCCGCCCTGTCTTTTAACGCATGCCACGAAGTGCCGTAATTGTATAAAGTAGCGGCTGCCGTAATAAAACCCATTTCTTCCGGTATCGGAAAAACCCTTTTGGCATCCACAGCTACCTGTTCTGCAAATCCTCCCCAGCCACAGAGCGCCAGCACACGGTCGCCGGTTTTCAGGTGTTTGACATTAGCGCCTGTTGCGGTTATGATACCCGATACTTCCCCACCAGGGGAAAAAGGTAATGGCGGTTTGAACTGGTATTTATCCTGTATGATGAGTGCATCCGGGAAATTCACACCGCAGGCTTTCACTGCAATCAATACCTGCCCTTCGCTGATTGAAGGTTCGGGTATGTCCTGTAACCGAAGTGAATCCGGCAAGCCAAAGCGTACACATTGAACTGCTTTCATAGTAAAGGTTGTATAGTGGCAGTTGAATTTACAATGATTCGATCAAAGAGAGGCTAAATGGTAGTATGTTAATTGGCTGTATTGTTACATTGTTTAATTGTTATATTGCCTGATGGCTAATAATCATTGAACAATGCAGCCATAAGCAATATAGCCATTACGCAATGCACCTATTCAAAGATTATATTCGTACAGGCTGCCAGCAATTGCTCGGTTTCCAGAATTATTTATTCGTGTTTTCATTGTGGAACATTGCCAGGATACGTTGGGGCGGATACGAAAAGGAATTCATTCATTTTTTGCGCATACTACCCAGCCATGGAACAGTACTGGATATCGGCGCCAATATCGGGATTATGACAACCCTGCTGGCTAAAAAGGCTAATGCCTTAACTGTATATGCTTTTGAACCGGTGCCAGAAAATATCCTTGCTTTGAAAAAGATCACACGTTTTCACCGGCTCAGCAACGTAAAAATATTTGCCAATGCATTAGGTGATAGCAATAGCATGGAACTAATGATCATGCCGGTTATTAATCATTCAAAGATGCAGGGCCTGAGTCATGTAGTTGAACCTGCTGACAAAAAAAAGCAAGGGGAGATTTTTTCCATACCTATGCGAAGGATGGATGATATGACTGAATTGCAGGAGTTGGAAGAAATAAAGGCGATCAAAATAGACGTGGAGAATTTTGAATATTATGTTTTAAAAGGGGCCCGGGAGTTGCTGAAAAAACACCGGCCCCTGGTCTTTTGCGAATTATGGGGTGATGACCGCCGTACACTTTGCATCGATCTCATGAAAAGCCTGGGTTACCGGGTAGCCATTTATCATCAGGGAAAGCTGGTTGATTTCAATGGTCAGCCCGCTATTAATTTTTTCTTTTTACCCTAAGTTGTTGCGCAAGGCTAACTGTTCTTATTTTCACCAGTAAAATACCTTTTTGGAAACAATCTTCCGGATAAGCCTGTTCATTATCCTGTATACCTATATCGGTTATGGACTGATCCTGTTTGTGTGGGTAATGTTTTTGCGATGGGTTCGTACAGAAAAAACAGTAGCTGCTGAACCGTATATTCCCTCCCTCACACTAATCGTAGCGGCGTATAATGAAGCGTACTGTATCGAAAAAAAAATCCAGAATAGCCTGGCCCTTCAATACCCCAGGGATAAGATCCGCTACATTTTTGTTACAGATGGTTCTGCTGATGGAACACCCGGGATCGTTTCGCGTTTTCCGCAGGTAAAACTGCTGCATAACGCCGCCCGGAACGGAAAAATAGCTGCGGTGCATCGTGCTATGCAGGAAGTGGAAACAGAACTGGTAGTATTTACGGATGCCAATACAATGATTAACCCGGAGGCGCTCCTGCTTATCTGCCGGCATTACACTGATCCTCAAACAGGAGCTGTAGCCGGGGAAAAACGAATAGATATAACTACAGTTGCAGATGCAACTTCGTGTGAAGGTTTTTATTGGCGATATGAATCGAAGTTAAAAGAATGGGAATCGGAACTTTATTCTGTAATAGGGGCCGCAGGTGAATTGTTCAGCATCCGGACAGCATTATATGAGCCGGTTGCGCCAGACACCGTTGTAGATGATTTTATGATCTCCATGAAAATCTCTCTCAAAGGGTACCGGGTCAGGTATGAACCGCGTGCGTATGCTACAGAGACGGCTTCTGTTTCCATGGGGGAAGAGCTTAAACGTAAGATACGTATCGCGGCGGGGGGGATACAATCGCTGTTGCGGTTAAAAAAACTACTACTCCCATTCAACCATCCGGTGCTTGCGTTTGAATATATCAGCCACCGGATACTTCGATGGGTAGTGGCGCCTTACCTGTTGCTACTTGTTTTTTTTCTGAATATTGTTTGGGTATTTAGTTTGACAGCGGAAATTTATTATTGGCTCCTTGCAGCACAACTCGCCTGGTATAGTGTAGCGCTCGCCGGATGGCTATTGGGAAAACGCATGATGCCCAATAAAATCTTCTGGATCCCTTATTATTTCTGTATGATGAATTATGCTATGATCGCAGGAATGGTGCGGCATGTATTC
>JBKJPR010000014.1:0-3201 GCA_046594275.1 Sediminibacterium sp. | reverse complement strand
CCTTTCGTTTACAAAATACATAACCCGGTTGACTAATTCAAAAAATCCGGCATCAACGCTTATAAAAAATGGATACACTGAAATTATACATGGTTTTACTGGGGTGCAAACCTAAAGGCAGGTATACAGAACAGCACGACATTTTTTTTGGCATAGGAAACTCACTCAAAGACCTGGTGCCAGACATTATCAGTTCCTGGCCGGAAGCCCCGAGGATCCATATTGACGCATGGCGCGAGGTAACTGAAACAGATGGAAACGCAATACACGTAATACCAAAAGAGAAATTAAAAACAGACGAACCGCTTTCTGATAAACTTTTTTTCCTGAATCTTGGCGGTTATAAAAAAGATGTGTTTGAAGAATACCATTATAAAATGCTGGTAGTGGGAAAAGAGAAAAGCATCGCTATCCGGAAAGCAAAAAAATCTGCTTTTTATAAGCATACCGGCTTTACAGGCGCCGATTCGCATATTGATGATAAGTTTGGCGTAGATGTGGATGACCTGTATGAAATTGAGGACATCCTTCCAGGCCCTGTAAAAGAAAAATATTGCCTGCAGATAACACCCACCGCCATTGGCTTAAAAGATGAATGGCACCTGGGCTATACAAAGCTGAGTACATTAACGGGATAAGTTTAGACCATTCATTATCCCAGAACTCACCCGGTAATTCATTTAAACTCTTTCTCTATACCTGAATATCCCTCATTGTAGTTTTTCAGGTAGTTCTTAAGCAAGGTTTGATTCCGTTCGTAAATCCTCGCTTTATCATTCAGGTTCTTATTGGTATTGATACCAAGTATTTTATAAAAGGGGCAATTACCCTTGAAGCAGGTAAGGACCAAAGCTATGGCAAACAAGAAACAGATGGGTGAAAGCGGTCCGGCAATGAATCCTGAAAAAACCAAAATACTGATGGTAAAGGCAATGGTTATACGTATTGTTTTGTCGGTGGCGCCTATATTATTTCTCATACTGAAAAATTTAGAATATTGTACAGCAAACTACCTCATATTACAGTACATGAAGTTGTGAACCTTTTGCCAAAGAAGTATTACAACAAAGCCGAAAAAAGTTACATTATTCTCACTTTTATTTTTTTTGATATATGTTAGAAGCTGTTTAAAAATAGAATTTTTATTTGCCATTTAGCAGTTGGTCGGGCGACCATAGATGTTGGGAAGATTTAATGATTCATTACTTATCTGCCTGTTTTGTATTGCAGCGTCCTTTAGGGCGTGGAATGAAATGCCCCCCTTTAGTATAGCCGGGACTTCAGTCCCGAGTGGTTTTTGGATGACAACATACCATGAAATAAATCAACAGAATATCCAAAGTCAGGCGAACAACTAATTTTTAATACGTTATTTGTATAATCATTTTTAAACAGCTTCTTAGACTGTTTACGGGTATTGTCAGTTGCTCATTTGGGATTGGGGATTTCGGGTTGAGATTGAAACTGGAATTTAAAAGATTCCCAATTCCAGAATTATACTACAGATTTATCTCGTATAAACGCAGGCGATTCTTGAGAAGTACTATCTCATCCTGCATATTCCTGAGGCGCGCTAACAGATGCGAAACTACATCTATTCCTTCCATATTAATTTCCAGCTCATCATGCAACCGGACTAGTTTCTCGGCTTCCACCAATTGGCTTACAGGTATGCATTCAGCTTCATTTATCCTGGTAACTTCTATCAATCCAAATTCCTTCAAAGAACTGATGAATGAAATTTCAATGCCGTGTTGGCGGCAAAAAACGTCTATTGGTATAAATTCCTGCATATCCATAACCATTATTTTATTGTGATAACCTGGCTAATTCAGCAAACAATTCCTTTTGTTTTTCGGTCAGGCCATTGGGTATTTTTATTTGATACGTTACATACAGATCCCCAAACTGGTTTTCCTTTTTATAAACGGGGAAGCCTTTTCCTTTCACCCTTGTTTTGATGCCGTTCTGTGTTTCAGGCTGCACTTTTAATTTTATTTTTCCGCCCATGGTATCAACCGTTATTTCTCCACCCAATACGGCTGTAAAAAGTTCAAGGTCCACAGTTGCGTACAGGTCATTTCCCGCCCGTTTAAACTGCGAATCATTGGCTATCGAGAAAGTTATATACAGATCGCCATCAGGCCCGCCATTAACGCCTTTACCACCATATCCTTTCAATTTAATGGTTTGACCATTCTCGATCCCGGCAGGAATGGTGATACGGATATTTTTTCCATTCACCTGTAAGGTTTGCTGCTGCGTTGTATATGCATCCCGCAACGCAAGCTGCAATTCACTGTTAAAATCCTGCCCACGGAATTTTACCTGTCCTCCCCTCTTGCCACCAGCTCCGCCGCCAAACATAGACCCAAAAAAATCAGAGAAATCTTCTTCCCCGCCTCCTCCTGAAAACTGATATCCACCACTGTTTGCAGAATTATGTTGCCGCGCCTGCCTTGCTTTTTCATATTCTTCGCCATGCTCCCAGTTCTCACCGTATTGATCGTATTTCTTTCTTTTCTCGGGATCACTCAAAACCTCATTGGCTTCATTTATCTGTTGGAATTTTTTATTGGCTTCTTTGTCATTGGGATTCAGGTCGGGATGTAGTTTCCTCGCTAATTTTCGATACGCTTTCTTGATGTCATCATCCGTCGCGGTTTTACCAACACCTAAAATTTTATAGTAATCAATAAATGCCATGATGCCGGTTTATTTTGTTAATGGTATTTAGAATCAGATTAAAATGATTTTCCGAATTATTCATTAAAAATCAGTTAGCCGCCTTACCTTTTGTACGTACAAAACAATGAATTGTCTGCCGCTGCATTCTTTCTTCCCGATGGTTGCCGTACCAACTGTACCAAGGTACAGCCTTTTATCATTTGTTTTTTATCAGTCAACTATAAAAAAAGGCCTGTAAATGTTTCCACTTACAGGCCTGGTATTATGAGGTAAGGTTATTAAAATATCGTAAATTCTACGCGCCTGTTTTTCTGACGTCCTGCATCTGTTTTATTGGTGGCGATGGGTTGTGTTTCGCCATAACCCATTGCTTCGATACGAGATGAATTGGCGCCCTGTGCCACCAGGTAACTTTTCACTGATTCAGCCCGGTTCTTAGACAGCTTCATATTGGCTGCATCAGAACCCACATTATCTGTATGGCCGGCTAATTTGAGGCTGATGCCTTTTTTC
>JBKJPR010000318.1:0-3775 GCA_046594275.1 Sediminibacterium sp. | reverse complement strand
ATTCCTCCAAATACAGGCAGGTTCAGGCTGGTGGACCTGGAAAGGATTAAACGGAGAAGAAGCAGTTATTCATATAGCTATAAAGCAGTATACGGTAATGTTTACCAGGTTGATTATGACCGTGGTTACCTGTATGATCTTCCTTACCGCAAAGGTTTAACATACAGGATAGACCAGGGATACAATGGTACATTCACACACGTGGATGAGAACGCCCTGGATTTCAACATGCCCGAAGGAACCCAGATCCGCGCCGCGAGGGGTGGTGTAGTTATAGCTGTGGTTCAGCAATACAGTGAAAACTGCCTGCGTGATGAATGTAAAAAAATGGCCAATTATATTTTGATCTATCACTCCGATGGCACCATTGCCGACTACAGTCATATTCAATATAACGGGGCCAGTGTAGCTGTTGGGGATACTGTTAAGAAAGGTGATATCATTGCTATAAGCGGCAATACCGGGTATACCAGGGGGCCGCACCTGCATTTTATTTGTTTCCTGCCCGATTTTGAGAAAAGAAGGGGCTTGGAAACAAAGTTCCGGATAGGGAATGGAACTACTTCGGCCTACCTGAGAGAAAACAAAGCTTACAAAAAAAATTACAACCCGCCAACAAAGCAATCCTGATCTGCATACTGAATAATTCTGCGGGTTGAAAGGACTAATCTTTCATTGCTGTATTGCTACATCCTTCCTAAGCTTGTCTAAGCATTACACCCTCGCATTTTAAAGAAAAAATTTGCACGCTAAGTGGAAGGGGCAAAATAATTCAAAACCGGTCTTTCCAGCATCAAAAAATAGGATTTGTTTTAGCCATGTAAAATTGTTCTACTTCCGGTTTCCTGTATCCATAAATAACCCCTATTTTGGCTATACCATGATCAGAAAGGTTTTACAACAGTTATTGACGAATCCGGTTATTCGCCTGGCAGATAAATTTTCATCGCGGCCTGATAAGTCCGTCATTTTTGAAGCGCTTAGCAGCCTCTTTATGAATATCCATGAAAAGAAAGGGGAAAAAGGACTAATACTTGATCAAGACGCCGTTAAAGACAAATTCATTATTTTATCAGACCAGCACAAAGGAGCCAGGAACGGGGCGGATGATTTTATGCATTGCGAAAGCACCTATGTTTCTGCATTGGCGCATTACAACGAACAGGGATTTCATTATATCTGCCTCGGCGATTGCGAAGAGTTGTGGGAAAATAACCTCTTTACGGTAAAAGCCGCTAACAAGGCATCCATAGAAAAAGAAAAACTGTTTGTGCACCGGAATGCTTTCACCAAAGTATTTGGCAACCACGATCTGTTCTGGGACCAGGATCCATTTGCTCAGTTACAGTTGAAAAGCATGTATGATCTGGAGGTTAAGACCTATGAGGGTGTTGTGATCAGAACAAAGACGGGCAAAGGCCCATTGAATATATTTATTACGCATGGTCACCAGGGCGATAAACAGAGTGATGGGAACTGGTTCAGTAAATTCTTTGTTTCGAGGATATGGGGGCCTTTACAATCATTTCTCCGCATCAATCCCAATACACCGGCTTACAACAGCCAGTTAAAAACATTGCATAACAGCCTGATGTATGAATGGAGTTCTCAACAGACAAATCTGGTATTGATAACCGGCCATACACACCAGCCTGTTTTTGAATCACTCACTTTACTCGAGAACCTGGTCAAACGGCTGGATATGGCCAGGATCACAAAAGATGAACCGCAACTAATGAAACTGGAAGAAGAAATAAAGAACCGCCAGATAGAACTACCAGTTGCTCCTAACCTGTATGATAAAATATTGTCTACCTATTTTAATGCGGGTTGCTGCTGTTTCAGTGACGGTGATATTACCGGCCTGGAAATAGAGGGAGGACATATACGTCTGATAAAATGGAAGACAACGGGTAATAGCTGTGACCGAATTGTATTGGAAGAAAATAGATTGGATGAGTTGCAGGTGGTTATGGGAACAGAAGAACAGATGAACAAGGAACAAGGAACGTTGAAGTAAATAATCAGTGGTTCCTTGTTTCCTATTCCTTGTTCATCTGTTCCTTGTTCGTCTGTTCATCTGTTCTTCCCCCCCCCGTTATTTGGGTGCAAAAGTTTCGGGAATGCCTACGGTTTTGAGAATAGCCAGCCGGATCCCCCGCCAGACAAAATTAAAAAAACCGCTCTTAGCCCTGTCAACCCGGACTTCCGGACTTCTCGCTCCGTCTTTTTTATTGGAATTACTGTTCTTGATAAAAAAAGTATTGGCTATAAAGCCCAGTATGCGCTTCTTATTTACATTGCCTTTTTCCTGGCGTTCTTTTTTCAATGAGGTAATATGAAGATCATCATACAGCATAGTTAGTTTGGCATCGGCATAGGCATTGTTCCCTGAAATATTTGCAGACAGGTCATGTACTGTACCGCTTTTGACTGAAAAAAATCCAAGCGGTTCCGTTATGGGGTTGATAAGCATTCCATCGGTTTCAGCTAAATGGAAGTCACTCGTAAATTCCCCATGTTGATAATTTTTCATACCAAAACCAAATCTGACTTTTATGGGTATCTTATGCATAAAGAAGGCGGTAGCGTCTACAGTGCAACGCATGCCTGGCCGGATGTGCTGAGGCAAATTAATAATATTAGTCAGTTCTGCATTGACGTCATCAAAATATAGAATCCCGCTTCTGCCGCTGGCAGCATTGTATTCCTCGTATGAAAATCTTATATGATGCATCTTTATTTTTTTGATGTTTACTGGCATCGAAAGTTTGCGGAGGATCTGGTATGGGAAATTGGCCACCTTGAGCGGTTTGGGCGCTAAGGAAGTATTTACAAAATCATGTAAAGAACCTTTGTATGTGTCAATTACACCGCAGTCAAGACCTTGCCCGTTAAAAAGCGCCCACCAGTTCATGTTTTGTAAAACAACCCTTGGTATGGCAAGATCAAACCGGTCGTTACGGTGTGTAAGTTTTTTTTGAAAATTTTTTTTATTGGCCCTTGGGGTCAGAGCCAAATTATAGGCTGTCATCTTATTAGCTGAGGCTTCAATAGAAAGGGAGTCTACTGTAAAAAAATAGAGACTGTCGGCAGTACGTTTCTGAATACGGCCACTGGAAATTTTTGCAGTGCGGGCAAAGAAAAAACGGTGGGTATCAAACTGGGTGGTAGAATCAATGCGGAAGTCATTCATCTGAATGGTAACCCGTTCGAGCCTGGTGTCCTTGTTTTTCTGCAGGAGATTTTTGGCGATAAGTATTCCTTGGTCTAACAGGATGGTTGTAACGGAAATATTTTTTACCTGACTTGCCAGGCGCTGGTATAGTGTTATTGAATCTTTATGTACGCGTTTTGCAGCATTGTATTGTTTTTCCTTCCGGTAAACTGTTACAACCGGGTTACGGATCGTAATCTTATCCAGGGAAATGCTTTTTCCGGAGACCAGTTCCGGGATGCTGATGCCTTCTATATGCAGTTTTTTAAACGATACCGAATAGGTCTCATCCGGTGCCATATGCATACTATCTAGTTTTTGTAAGGCAGTACTGTCAGCTAAAAATGCTGTATTGTTCAGGTACACACTCGAACCGGCGATATCGGGTTCTATGCTTTCTATTGACAATTTGTACAGGCCTTTAGAGCCATCTTTTACCATTTGCTGCAACCTGGCGATCAGCGCGGGCCTGAGATCAATGATGGATCTTGCTTTTGAAATATCTGGTTTAAAATCCTTTGCGCGTAACAGGTAAAAACGAAGAAAAAAATAGCCGCC
>JBKJPR010000248.1:0-2508 GCA_046594275.1 Sediminibacterium sp. | reverse complement strand
CTGCAGGAATGATTCATATAAAACATCTATGTCATTTCGGTCGAATGCATACCCTATTTTTTGAAAACGGTGTGCCAATGCGCTGCGTCCGCTGCGGGCAGTGAGTACGATCTTGCTTCCATCAGCGCCCACATCTTCGGGGTTGATGATTTCGTAGGTTAAAGAATCTTTCAGGAAACCATCCTGGTGTATGCCTGATGAATGCGAAAAAGCATTCGCTCCCACAATGGCCTTGTTAACCTGAACCGGTACCCGCATGGTTTCAGACACTTCGCGGCTTAGCGGGTTAAGCATTTTAGTTTGAATATTAGTGTACAGGCCCAGGTCCTGTTTGTGTTGTTTGATCACCATCACTACTTCTTCTAATGAGGTGTTGCCCGCTCTCTCGCCCAGCCCATTGATGGTACATTCGATCTGCCTGGCGCCGCTGATTACACCCGCAATGGAATTGGCAGTGGCTAGTCCCAGGTCATTATGGCAATGGCAGGAGATCACGGCCTTATCAATATTGGGTACATTATTTATGAGGTAAGCGATCTTTTCGCCATACTGGTGCGGTAAGCAATAACCGGTAGTATCGGGAATATTTACCACAGTAGCACCGGCTTTAATAACTGCTTCAATTACCCGGGCCAGGTATTCATTCTCTGTGCGGCCTGCATCTTCAGCATAGAACTCCACATCATCTGTAAAATTCCTTGCCCATTTTACTGCCTGCACGGCACGTGCCAGTATTTCTTCCTGTGTGGCATTGAACTTCGCTTTGATATGATAATCCGATGTGCCGATGCCGGTATGGATGCGCGGACGTTTGGCATATTTCAATGCCTGTGCCGCTACTTCAATATCTTTTTGCACGGCGCGGCTCAACCCGCAAACCGTTGCATTGGTAATAATCTTCGCGATCTGCTCAACAGATTCAAAATCCCCGGGACTTGACACAGGAAACCCGGCTTCAATTACATCAACACCCAATGCTTCCAGTTTCAGGGCCAGGTTAAGCTTCTCTTTTGTATTAAGCTTACAACCCGGAACCTGCTCCCCATCGCGCAATGTGGTATCAAAAATGAAGACCTGGTCCATGAATATTTTTATTTTTTACAATAGCTGAGATGAAAAGACAGGCTATTTATTTTTGTCATCGATTGCCTTTAATAACAAAAAATAGCCTGCCATATCCGAATATACTTAGGTAAAGAGAAGAGATAAGATCAAAATTGATGGTATTTTACACTCCATAAACGGGGTTAATTTGCCTGTAACCCTTACCTGTACTGGATTATAGTATAAAAAAAATACGATGCCCAACCGTTCCACAGATGCCTTATTTCAATTGGTCCAGTCACTCGAGCGGTCTGAAAAGCGGAATTTTAAGCTCTATATGACCCGTAATTCGGCCTCTGGCGACCTGAAAGTGGTGCAGTTATTTGATGCATTGGAGAAAATGAAGCTCTATGATGAAGAACAGTTGTTAGCTAAAACCCCCTCCATCCATAAACAGCAGTTGTCTAACCTGAAAGCCCATTTATACCGCGAAATCCTGGTCAGCCTGCGTTTATTGAACCAGGAAGAGAATATAGACTTACAATTACATGAACAATTAGATTTTGCACGTCTTCTGTATAATAAGGGTCTCTACCTGCAGAGCCTGAAAATCCTGGACCGGATTAAAGATCTGGCAAAGGCAAACAACCAGGTTACCTATATTTTGCAGGTACTCTTTCTCGAAAAGAAAATTGAGGCCCTGCACATTACCCGGAGTTTACAGGACCGGGCCGAAAAACTCAGTAGCGAGGTAGAAGAAACAAACTGCCGGTTGGCATTAATAGGAACCCTCTCCAATCTCTCGCTGCAATTGTATAGCTGGTATATTAAAAATGGCCATGCCCGTAATGCTGAAGATACCAGGGCAGTGGATGCTTTTCTTGCCCACGAAGCAGTTAAACAGGCGCAGCATACCAAAGGATTTTATGAACGGTTATACCTGTACCAGTGTTATTGCTGGCACGCATTTATTACACAGAATTTTCTGGTGTACTACAGGTATTGCCAAAAATGGGTTGACTTATTTGATGCCGATCCAAAAATGATTGATATTGAAACTGCACATTATATTAAGGGGTTACACAACCTGATGGGCGCCCATTTTGATTTACGCAATTACCAGAAATTTAATGATACGATACAGGTGTTTGAGCAGTTAATGAATACCTCTGTTATACAGCATAACCGGAACAACCTGATACAGACTTTTATTTATCTGAACATATCCAAACTCAACAAGCATTTCATGGAAGGCACTTTCAGCGAAGGGCTGGAAATGGTTCCTTATATTGAAGAAAAGCTTGCTGAATATGAATTGTACCTCGACCGGCACCGTATCCTGGTTTTTTATTACAAGATCGCTTCGCTGTATTTTGGCAGTGGCAATTTTGATAAGAGTGTTGATTACCTGAACAAGATCATTAACTGGAAGGTTGATTTGAGAACAGACCTGCAATGTTATGC
>JBKJPR010000228.1:0-3594 GCA_046594275.1 Sediminibacterium sp. | reverse complement strand
CGAATCCATATCACACCATATAAATACTTGTAAATTAAATATTTTTCTTCTCCGGCGAGTCTCCCAGCGGGGACTCGCCGGAGAAGAATGATGAATCTTCGATGTAAGCGAATCATCACACAAATAAATAATCACGTTTTCTCAAGTTGATTCGAGTACCAATTGTCTCGTCCTAAAATAAGTTTACAGGTTTTGGATAATCCTGCTATTGGTTTACAATATTAGGATTTAGATTTGATTTGCCCCATCTTCTGTTAACTAATAGTTGCTGTTGATGAACTATCTCCGGTGTTAACATGCTGATACTTTGATGTGGTCTTTTGTGATTATAGCGGTCTATTATACTGGATAACAGCTCCATTGCTTCTGATTGTGTTGTAAAGGAATAGTGTTTTAGATATTCGTTTTTAAGTATCCCATTTATTCTTTCAGCAATTGGATTTTCCAGAGGGTCTCCGCTTTCTGTCATGCTTATGTGAACATTGTTTTTTCTTAAGATGGAAACATATTCTGCACTGCAATATTGTATGCCTCTGTCTGAGTGATGGATGAGTTCATTTGTGTTGATTGATTTATTCTTTAACGCCATGTGCAATGCATTGGTTGTGTGAACTGCTTCAAGCGTTTCTCCAATATGATACCCCATCACTTTATGCGAGTAGGCATCCGTAATAAGGCTCAGATATAAAAAACCTTTTGAGAACGGAACATAGGTGATATCAGCAACCCAGAGTTGACAAGGTTTCTGTGGATGCCAGGTTTTCGTAAGATTGGGATATTTTTTTAACCAATGATGAGATTGTGTCGTATTGATCCTACGTTTCCGTTTTCTCACTAATAACTTATTGGCAGATAATAGATCAAATAATGCATCACGACCAATCTTGATCTGATGATCGAGCAAAAAAGGTTGAAGCAGACAATACAATTTACGTGTACCCATAATTGGATGTATTTGTCTTAACTGGCTAACTTCGTCCAGTATCATTTGCTCTTCGGCATTCACCTCTTCTTTATGCCAGTAAAACTGATAAAAAGCCTGACGGGTAACACCAAGTAATCGACAGATCCGTGCCAGGCTAATGGACCGGTAACTGTCTTTCATCTCTCTGATTACTTGGTATTGGGCTTTTTTCTGATGGGAATATTTAATTCCTTTTCAGCCTTCTCGATAATCCTTACATAGGCTTCCGATCGAAGTTTTTCATCCTCCAGTTGACGTTCCAGTTCTTTAATCCTTTTCTGGAGATCGTCTTCGGGCCGGATCGACTTTTTAGTGGGAGGCACAGGCATTCTGTTTATACGAACAAAAGTACGATTTTGGGCTGCGTGAATGTCTGTATAACCCAGCTTCTTCATCCACGTTTGCACAGCGCTCTTAAAATGGATATTGTACTTCTTTAATAACCCCATCTTACTGCAACCCGTAGAAAGATACTCTTCGACAACCATACGCTTGAATGTTTCATCAAACATCTGGCGAATCTCTAGTTTGTGTTCCATATTGTCCTGTTTTGGTTTACTTTAGGTGTAAACCTATTTCAGGACTAGGCAAATTGTTGTTTTGTAATTCTAACCGGCGAGTCCTCTTTGAGAGACTCACCGGAGAAATAAAACCGCACTTACGTTTTCTTTTAGGTATAAATACGCTATTTGCTAAATCACAGGAATATTAGTTTTGTCATTATAGAATTCCACAAATTCGTAACTCCGGGTATATGAGCAGGATAATCTTAAAAAAAGCGAATCGTAATACTTCCGTTAACAGGGCGGAGGTAAGAAGAGCAGTAACCCATGTCTTTTTACAGGAAGGCATTTTATTGCCCAAAACGATACCCGGCAGAATAGTAAATCACGCTATATCTGCCCGGAAAAGAACCTAGTAGTCCCCTTGGGAAGACATGCGTAGACCTTTTTTCCTGGAGTGGTTTTAGCGTAGAATGAAAAAGATACTGTGCGGGGAATAAAATTCACACCGATATGGAAAATGACGAACAAACGGAAGATGTGGTTAGGGAGTTGCTTGGCCAGAAGATTGACACTCAGCAATACTATTTCGATATATACGGTGAACAAACGGAAATGCGCGAAGGCCTTCATTCGCAAATTATAAATGCTATTCTCGATAAGGGGTCATGGAGTAAGAATAAGCAGATATATATGCTTGGTGGTGCACCGGCCAATGGCAAATCTTCATTTCTGAATAGTGGAATTGTAACCTATCCTGTCAATGCCTTGAAGATTGATCCAGACCAGGTTAAGGCTATGTTGCCTGAATACATGCTAATGGTCAGAAATAAAGAACTCCTGGCTGCAGTATTGGTTCACGAAGAAAGTTCTTCTATTGCGAAACAAATCCGGACTTTTGCAATGGAACAGGGTATTGATCTAATCATAGATGGGGTTGCAAATGATACATTTACCAAACGCCTGGAAGAAGTAAAAGAAATGCAATCCTATGGTTATTCAGTTCGAATTGATTATGTAACCCTTGACACTGAATTAAGCCTCCAACTGGCTCAGAAGCGGTTTGCTGAGACCGGACGAATGGTCCCGCAAGATTATATTAAGGAAAAGAATAAAATGATAGCTTTGTTAATTCCACAACTGATTAAAGCTGATATATTTGATGAATTGTACCTTTGGGATACAAACGATGAAAGCAACCCTCGTTTGATTCTCTCGCAAAAAAGTGGTAAATTGGAAATAGAAAATAGTTTGCTATTCGGGAATTTCAAAATAAAGGGAAATGATTAAGACTCAGGTAAAAAATACTATTTCAAAGGGCGAAAAAGATTTGATCAACTTAAGTATTGGGAAAAAGAAGCCAAAAAATGATAAGGATCAGAAACTGGTGGGTCAAATTGAAGAAATAAAGAAAAAAGGCGGGCAAATCTATATTCCGCACGATTAAACTTATATCCCTTGTGACAAGCAAATCCCTTTCGAAAGGTTTTTTTGTTACTCCAACCGGCCCTACATTTAAGATGAATATAAACGGTTTACTACAAATAACGGAGGCGGAAATTGGCCAGGCGTTAAACAGGTGTGTCTTTTTACAGGGTTCTCTGCATAAATTTTTTTCCCCGCAGGATATTCTTTAAAACATAGAAAGTTCCTCCCAGATGTCCCCCACCGGGGACTTTGTGAATACAAGGGCAAAACACATATCTGCAAACAAACCTTTTTAGAACGATAATGAAGTATTCACAATCCTGCAAAAAATAGAATAAGGCTTAGACGATGAGAAACTACTGGGAGCAGCTATTGAACTGGATATAATAAAGAACCAAAATGAAAAAGATACTTCTGAGTGCAATGATTTTAGGTGGTTTAACAACAACAGCACAAGACAGTACTCAAACACAAAATGCCAACCCTCTTACTTTCTCCGGATATGTAGAAGTGTATTATGTAAAAGATTTCAACAACCCTGTCAACCATATACGACCGGCTTTTATATACAGTCATAACCGATCAGGAGAGGTCACGCTGAATCTTAGTTACCTGAAAGCTGCTTACACAACCCATACAGTAAGGGCGAATCTTGCACTAGCTGCGGGAACGTATATGAATGCCAATCTGGCTGCTGAA
>JBKJPR010000215.1:0-5272 GCA_046594275.1 Sediminibacterium sp. | reverse complement strand
ACAACGCTGTATGGCAATACGCCTGTTTTGGGAACCGGGCGCTGGAGTTTGCAACAAGGGCCTTCTGTTGTAAGCTTTACAAACCCTGCTTCAGCTACTACTGCTGTGAATGGCCTCGTACCTGGTACCTATCAATTTGCATGGGCCATTTCAGATGGTACATGTAACCCTTCCATAAGTACCGTTACCGTTGTTGTTGATAAAATACAGCCCTCCTTCAAGCTTTCAGGAATCTATGATTGCGGGAAGACCACTTATCAATTTACTGATTCATCAAAGTCGCAGTTTGGTATTGCAAAATGGAAATGGTCGATGGCTGCGGGAGATACTGCTATCACCAAAAATTTAACGCACAGTTTCAACAAAACTGGCGGATATAATATCAGCCTTACGGTTATAAGCAACACTGGTTGCAGTAGTACCACTAAGGCAGACTTCCAGGTGCAGATATATGAATTCCCAAAAGCAAATATCAATGCTATCAGTGAAGCTTGTAAAAATCAACTCCTGGAACTAACCCCTGTTATTAATTCACAAGACTCCATAGCTTATCTTTTATGGAATTTAGGAAATGGCGTAAATACCACCGATTCTATGGTTCGGGTGAAATATTATACCGAAGGTGGGTATACCATTAAACTGGTTGTATCTACCATTAACCGTTGTTTTGATTCTGCATACAAACAGCTTACTATCCATCCAACCCCTGTTCTCACACTTATTCCAGAGCGGAATGTTTGTAAAGGCGACTCAATTCAGTTACAGGTTACCGGTGGCCTGGGTTTTATATGGAAGGATCAAAATGATAAACTTATCTGCAGTACCTGCAGTACGATAACAGTAAAACCCATCAGCAATACAGGATACAAAGTAATAGGATACAATGAATACGGCTGCAGCGAAATAGCTGCCACCAATGTTCGGGTGATACAACCTTTCAAATTAAATGCAAAACTTTTGGATACGCTTTGCGCGGGGGAATCCAAAAGATTATTTGTTACAGGCGCTGCAGCCTATACCTGGCAACCCGATGCGGGCCTCAGTAATTATAACACAGCGTCACCGCTTGCAACACCCCTCACCACCACTACTTATCGCGTAATGGGTAAAGATGCATACAATTGTTTTGCAGATACCGCCACTATCAAACTGGTGGTAGGAAATCCTACAGCCATCAGCCTTGGAAAAGATACTGTTATGCTTGCCGGCAACACCCTTCAGCTCAATGCAGTAAGCGCTATGCAGAATATTAAAAAATGGCGGTGGACCGGTGCTGATTTCTCATGTCTCAATTGCCCTTCGCCAAAGGCAAGGGTGGTTCTGGATGAATGCATCACCTGCGTAGCCACCAATATCTATGGCTGTACAACGAGTGATACTATTTGTATTAAAACATTCTGTCCCACTACCGAAATATTTATACCGAATGCTTTCTCACCCGATGGTGATGGTATCAATGATGTACTGGTGGTACAGGGTAAAGGTATTAAAATGATCAAAAGTTTCCGGGTGTTCAGTAGATGGGGCGAACTGGTTTTTGAAAAAACAAATTTCCAGCCGGCTGATCCGTCCAGTGGCTGGGATGGAAAAATAAGGGGTAAGCAGGCAACCCCGGATGTTTTTGTATATGTATGTGAAGTGCTTTGTGAAAAAGGGGTGCCCTCCACTTTTAAAGGCAATGTGGCAATATTAAAATAGTAAGCAAATGAAAAAGAAATTCTACTCAACATTAGTGGTTTTGGTTTGCCTGCGGTGTATGGTTGCTGGGCAGGATTTTACCTTCTCTCAATTTTATGAACAGCCCCTTTTACGAAATCCGGCATTAGCAGGACTCTTCACAGGCGACATACGTGTGTCTATGGCTTACCGCGATCAATGGGGTAGTGTTACCGTTCCTTTCCGTACTACTTCTTTAAGTATTGAGCATAAGATACCGATCGGCAACCATAATGATGTATTAACCATTGGCTCGCAGATGAGTATGGATGGCGCCGGTGATATCAGGTTGAAAAGAACACAACTTTTACCCGCCATAAATTTTCATAAATCACTCAATGAAGAACGGGATACTTATTTATCATTGGCTTTTATGGGGGGGCCTGTATCAAGCCAGTTCGATGTTACGCAACTAAAATTAGGAGACCAGTACCAGGGCGGCTCTTATAGTTCTTCTAATGCCAGCTCTCAACCGATCACCAATTCCAGCTATTCTTACTGGGATCTCAGCACCGGGCTTTGTTTCAGTACTGTATTCAGTAACCAAACAAAGTTTTATGTAGCTGCCGGCTTATCCCATTTCACAAAACCTACCATCCGTTCTGTGACCACTACCGAGGCCAACTTTCTGTCGCCCAAATTAACATTGAATATCGGTACACATGGCAAAGCCGGGGAAAGAGGGCACCTGATCGCCTTTGCGGATTATTATTCGCAAAATGGTAACCGGCAGTTAACAGGTGGCGTACTGTATGGTATGGACCTAACGGAATATGACAATGAAGATCCCGCCGTATTTTATGTTGGTAGTTTTTTAAGATGGGGTGATGCCTTGATACCGGTCGTTAAAATGGATTTCAATCACCTGAGTATCGGCATCAGCTATGATGTGAATGTTTCCAAACTCAATGTGGCATCTAACTGGCGTGGGGGACTGGAACTCACTGCCTCTTACCGTGGCTTTCTGAAAATCAGGAACTCTACATTAGACCGGGTGAGATGCGTTCGTTTTTAAAGGTCACATCACAAAATAATATGCCCCTAACTGGCAAATAATGCCAACAAAAAGGCCTGTGTAAATTTCTTTGGCTGTATGATCACTCACCAGGAATCGGCTGGTGCAAATAATACCGGCAATAATAGTAGCCCCACTCATAGACACTCCCAAAGGCATCTGGTAATACATCGCAAACAAAATAATCGCCGCCATAGCGCCCCCGGCCGCCATAGCATGTAAGCTGATTTTAAAATAGTTGTTAATGGTAAGCCCGAAAACCGTGGCAATAAAAATGCCCATATAGAAAAACTTCAGCACCGCAGGTTGATCAGTAAAATTACGGCTGAGGTAATACATCCACCAGTAAAAGAACATGGTAATGATATAAGGGACAATACGTTCTTTCTGGGTACGCAGAAAAATGCTCTCACTGAATTTTAGCCGCCATAACAGGAATACTGCAAAGGCAGGAAAGAAAGCCGTGAACCAGAACAACCCGAATAACCGCATTTTCATCTGCCATTCCGTAATACCCGCAAACTCATAGGGAAACTGGTACATCAGAAATATAAAAATATAGGTAGGGATAAACAACGGATGAAACACATAAGAGATCACCTTAGCAGCAATACGCAAAAAAAAAGAGGGTTGAGGGTGGTCTGTCGTGGCAAATGATTCCATTGAAGTATTCTGTTATTTCTGGTTGCCAATTTAAATGAGGGTGTAAAAATATTTTGCGTAAATGTTGAGAGCAACTGCTCAACGTTGGCATCTTTTCCAAAGATAGTTAAGAATTGACAGTGTATGGGCCTCCATTTTCTTTCTATGTTAAGGATAGCCGGATAAGCTGCTTTTTTGCGCGGTTCAGCATCTGGGAAACAGATTTTGGGTTTAATATATTTCCTGATGCCCATGTTTAAAATTCCTATGGTAGGGGTAGTGTACACAATCTTCCTGATCTCAACGGGGGAGTCAAAATAACTGGTCAGGCCCGGCCAGTTATCTGCCACGACTGTATTTGATAGCGATACCTGAATACGCATTGAATGGCAAAGCCTACTTCCTAATGCCTGATCTCCACCTTCGTTCCAATCGGTAAAAGGCTGAATATTTCTTCTATATACATATTTTTCGTACTCACACATCCTTCTGTCCAGTTCTGGTATTGATCGATAGCATAGTCTTCATGCGGCCAGGTGCCGTGGATGCCGATGGATCCGCCGATCCTTGCGCCCTGCGGAATAACACCTTTTGCCTTGCGCTGGTTGAATTTCTGATAGCTTTCCTGAGTGGGATAATCAATCATCATAAAACTATTCCATTTTTCATGCTTTCTTTTGCCGGCAATATGAAAAATACCTTCCGGGGTTCTCCGGTCACCTTCCATCATCTTATCACCAAGGTCTTTATTTCCGAAAACAACCGGGTATGTTACCAACCATTCGCCTGATGAGTCGAAGACCTTTAATTCGTACTTACTCTTAATGATCAGTACGGAATAAGTGTATCGGGTTGCCGATCTTGCATCCGGCATATTTAACTTTTTTTTGAATGATGTATTACTTACCACTACAACGCCGAGCAGCGATAAGTACAAGGGTGTTTTCATTCTTTGCAATGAGGTGTTGGTTACGGCAACAACTCCCCGAAAGGATGTGTACAAAGGTGTTTTCATTTTTTGGAAGGAAGTATTTGTGGCGGTCATAACTCCGCGGAATGACAAATACGCAGTCATCTTCATTGTAGGCGTTTTCATAGGTTTGTGGTTTTGAAATAGCAATCTATAATATTGCAATGTTGTGTTCCGGTTAATTCACCAAAAATTAAGTTAATGCCGTGCTTATAAAGAAATAAGCATGCAGCGTTTTTTAATTAAGGATACATTCTCCTTTTACAGCACGCATTTTATTCATGCAAATCATACGCCGTATTACCCTGCGAGGTTTGAGTTCTTTCCAATTAACTTATTATTCTGAATAGTGGCTTGCCTCTGGACAGATAAGGAACATCTGATGCCCAAGTTATCCCGCGCATGTTGGTGTTATCGCCAACATGCTGCCTTGCTTTGTTGCAGAGCACTTGCAACGGCACAAAGCGAACGTCCCTTGTTCCCGCCCCTGTTGGTGTTTTCACCAACATGCATGTCTTGTTTTGTTGCAAGGCACCTGAACCGGCAAAACGCGAACGTCCCTTGTTTCAAATAACTGGTTGAATACAGGACACAGTTTGCTCAGCCCCCCTGCAACGGCTCAACAAAAACGCCCCTTAGAAAAGGGGCGCGGAGTATACAACATGAGAAAAAAAAGATGATCTTACCAGTTACTCAACCGGATGCCGGCAGCATATGGATATTGTTCTACACGGGTAATGTCTTTCTGTAAACGGTTAAGGCTGTAAGTGCCATACAACCGCACCGGGCCCAACCCGATCTCTGCAATAGCAGCAAAGCGCCAGGGTTCAAAATTAAAATCGGCCTTATATTTTTGTTTGCCCCGCTCACCGCTTATCTGTTTGTTACGGCTGCCGAGGAGGTAACCGGCGCTTAACCCTGCGCTTAAA
>JBKJPR010000127.1:0-2924 GCA_046594275.1 Sediminibacterium sp. | reverse complement strand
ACCACGTATTATGTTTTCCCGAACATGAGCCCGGATGCTATGGAGCAATATTTTTCCAAACTGAAATTCGAACGTTCCGGGAATGCTTCAGAAACGGATGATGACCGTGATGGAAAGCTGAATGAAGATGGTTTTGATGACCTGGATGCAAACGGAAAAATCACCATGATGCGGGTGGAATCACCTTTGGGGGACTATAAACTTCATCCCGATGATGCCAGGGTATTGATCAAAGCCGATCCTTCCAAAGGAGAGAAAGGCAAATATTTGTTACTAACAGAAGGTATTGATAATGATAAAGACGGGCAACTGAATGAAGACGGAACCGGTGGGATTGCTTTGAACAGGAATCTCACCTATAAACACAACACTTTTGCCGCGGGTGCCGGTGATTTCCCGGTGAGCGAAAAAGAATCAAGGGCGCTGCTTAATTTCTTATACGATGCGTTCAATGTATATGCCGTTATCAGTTTTGGCAGTAATAATAATCTATCCACACCTATTGCCTACAATGCATTGGCTGCTAGGGAAAGGATACTGGCTGGTTACCTCGAACCGGATGCCAGGGTAAACAGTATGGTGAGTGAACTGTACAACAAAGTGACCGGCTTGAAAGATGCCCCGAAAATATCTCCTAGCGGCGGTGATGTTTTATCCTGGGGATATTATCATTATACGCGTTACAGTTTTAGCACCCCGGGCTGGTGGGTACCGAAAGCCAAACCCGATACAGTAAAAAAAGAAAAGCCTTTCAGCGTAGAAGAAGCGGGAGCTAATTACCTGCGCTGGTCGCAGCAGCAGGGCATCACTAATACCTTTACAGAATGGAAACAAGTTCAGCATCCTGATTATCCCAACCAGAAAGTGGAAGTGGGTGGACTGGATCCATTCGTATTGATCAATCCGCCCTATAAATTGGTAGGTGATATAGTGAGGAAGCATACAGATTTTTTAGTAAAGCTGGCAGATCAGCAGCCTGTATTGGATGTGGTAAACCTGAAAACAGAATCATTGGGTAATGGCTTAACAAGGGTTAGCCTGGACCTGATCAACAAAGGCGGATTGTCTACACATAGTAAACTTGGGGAGCGAAGCTATTTTTTAAAGAAGCTGAAAGTGACTGTGAAAACAGGGGATAAACAGGAGGTGGTAGGGGGAAGAAAAATCACCCTTTTAAATTCACTGGACGCATCCGGCTCGCAATCCTTCAACTGGCTGATTAAAGGAACCGGTAAATTATCCATTGAAGCAGGCTGCCCTACAGCAGGTGTAAAAAACGTTGAAGTAACCCTCTAATCACCAAAAAAACGAATTATGAAACGCAATATATTAACCGCCATTGCTGCTTTTTCTTTAACCATAAGCTCTGTGGCTTTTGCACAAACGCCCGAACAGGTTTTTAAGGCCGCAGGATCGCCGGCCAACCCGAAAGTAACGGTTACCTGGAACCGGTATTATGATCATGCCGGCATCAGTGAGATATGCAGGAAGATAGTGGCCGCCCATCCTGAACTGGCTAAACTGGAATCGATCGGCAAATCCTACGAGGGGCGTGATCTCTGGTCCCTTACCATTACTGATTTTAAGAAAGGTGATCCTGCCAAAAAGCCGGGTATGTATATCGACGGAAATATACATTCAAACGAGATACAGGGCGCCGAATTCGCTATGTATACCGCGTGGTACCTGACTGAAGCTTTTGTTGATAACAAATTCATACAGGAACTGCTGGCAGACAAAGTATTTTATATTGTTCCTACCATCAATCCAGATGGCCGTGACAGCTATATGCATAAACCCAATACCGGCAGCTCACCACGTTCAGGTGTATTGCCAGTAGATAATGATGGAGATGGACTGGTAAATGAAGACATGTATGATGATATAGATGGTGATGGCAATATTACACTAATGCGCCGCAAGAGCGCCAATGGCCGCTGGAAGGTGGATCCCAAAGATTCCAGGAATATGATACAGGTTGGCCCCGATGAAAAAGGCGATTATGAATTGCTGGGCGTGGAAGGGATCGATAATGACGGAGACGGCCGTGTGAATGAAGACGGATATACATTTGAATACGACCCAAACCGCGATTGGGGATGGGGATGGCAGCCGAATTATATTCAGAACGGCGCCTACAAATATCCTTTTTCAATACCCGAGAACAGGGCAGTGATGGAATTCGTGATGAAACATCCAAATATCGCTGCGGCCCAATCTTTTCACAATGCTGGTGGTATGATTCTTCGTGGCCCGGGCGGGCAGGAAGATGTAAATACCTATAACGCACAGGACCTGCTCGTCTATGATGCGATCGGTAAAAAAGGCGAAGAACTTTTACCAGGCTATAAATACCTGGTCGTTTATAAAGACCTGTACTCCGCTTATGGTGGCGAACTGGACTGGTTCTATGCAGGAAGGGGCATCTATACCTACTCCAATGAATTGTGGACACCCTACCTGATGTATATGAAAGAAGGAACCCGTGATCCTTTCGATAATGCCACTTACAGTTTCGACAGGTACCTGCTTTTCCAGGATGCCTTCGTGCCATGGAAAGAATTCAATCACCCGCAATACGGTAAGATTGAAGTGGGTGGTTTCAAAAAGAATTATGGCAGGGCACACCCCGGCTTTTTACTGGAATCTGATGCACACCGCAATATGGCATTCAGTATTTACCATTGCTACTCCACCCCAAAATTGGAAGTGCAGGAGATAACAGAAAAAGATTTAGGCGATGGTTTGAAAGAAGTAACGGCAGTGATCGCCAATCAAAGATTGATGCCAACGCACAGCAGCCAGGATACAAAAAATAAGATCGAACGTCCCGACTATATTATGCTCAATGCCACAGGAAAAATACTGGCAGGTATGGTGGTTGAAAACCGTGATATGAACCTGACAAGTGAACAAAAAAATAA
>JBKJPR010000052.1:0-3687 GCA_046594275.1 Sediminibacterium sp. | reverse complement strand
GATAAGAATCCGGCGCCGATACTGCCATCCACCACCCGGTGATCATAGCTGAGAGAGAGGTACATCATATGCCGTATGCCAATGGTATCGCCCTGTTTGGATTCGATTACCACTGCGCGTTTTTTAATGGCGCCAACGGCCATAATGGCTACCTGTGGCTGGTTGATAATGGGGGTACCCATCAGGCTTCCGAATGTGCCTACATTGGTTAAAGTGAAAGTTCCACCCTGTGTATCCTCTGGTTTTAGTTTGTTGTTGCGTGCGGCATCAGCCAGGTTGTTCACTGCCTGGCTCAACCCCACTATATTCAATTGATCAGCACCTTTGATAACAGGTACAATAAGGTTACCGGAAGGCAGGGCCGTGGCCATGCCGATATTAATATCTTTTTTAAGGATGATAGTATCACCACTCAGGGAACAATTAATCAGCGGGAACCGTTTCATCACAGTCACCAGGCATTCAATGAACATAGGTGTGAACGTAAGTTTGGTGCCTTCACGCTTTTCAAATTCTTCTTTTACTTTCTTGCGCCATAATACCATATTGGTCACATCTGCTTCGGCAAAACTGGTAACATGCGGGCTTGTCTGTACACTGTCTACCATGTGTTTGGCGATCAGTTTGCGCATCCTGTCCATTTCCACAATCTCTGTAACACCGGTGAGTACAACAGTGGATGGGTCAGCTAATTTTCCGGAAGATGAAACTGTGGTAGAAATGCCAGGACTTATTTCGGGATTAACCTCAATATTTTCAAGGGTAGCCTGTGGTTCAGGAACAATACCCGGTACCTGCTCCATAAACGGCTTTTCAGCAGAAACTGCTGTATGGTCTGCTGGAATGATACCGGCTTTTTTATCGGCTATATATTGTAAGATGTCTTTTTTGGAAACCCTGCCATCCATTCCGGTGCCGGGTATTCTTTCCAGTTCACTTAATGGGAGACCCTCGCTGTTGGCAATATTCAGCACCAGTGGAGAGTAGAAACGGTTGGCAGATGGTTTCGCCTGCAATTCTACCGGCGGTTGCGGGGCATAGGGAACTTCTTCCGTTTGGTATTCGGGTGCAACTTCAACAATAGTTGGTTGCAATAGGTCGGGTTCTGATGGCTGTTCAGGAGTAAGATCTGGTGTTTGCGGGGGTGCAGTTTCGGCTATTATCGGATGAGGGGCGTCTTCTACTGTTTCAACTTCCGGTGCAGTTGCTGGAGGGGCCGAAGTTTCTTCAACACTGGCTACTTCCGTTTGCACTCTTGCAATAACAGTACCCACAGGAACTACATCATTCACATTGAATAATATTTCCGAGATCACCCCTTCTGCTGTAGAAGGCACTTCACTGTCCACTTTATCCGTCGCGATATCCAAAACGGTCTCGTCCTGTTTCACAGAGTCGCCTACCTTTTTGTGCCACTTCAGAATGGTGGCTTCCATTATACTCTCGCCCAGTTTGGGCATCACCAGTTCAGCAATTGCCATACTATCGTGCTGTTTTAATGGGCATAATTGTGTATTCTTCCTCTCTTTCCTTTATCATACTACGCCGGGCTATCTTATAAAAATCCTGATCGCTAAGAGTCAAATATTTGATCTGGATACACAACAGCTTCCTACAAATGTATACGTATCTGCATGAATGTTATTCAACCGTTATCCACAAGAAAGACACGTAAAAGATTGAGGGCATTGGTAGAGGTGAGTTCTATGTTCCTTCTTCTGTCGAATCGGAAGTTGAATTGTTTTGTGATCATTTTTTCTTTACTGGCCACGGCTACCCAAACCATTCCCACCGGTTTTTCAGTAGTGCCTCCATCCGGACCCATGATACCGCTTACCGCGATGGCATAATCGGTTTGCATAATCTCCAGTACCGATCTTGCCATTTGCTTAACGGTAGCCTCGCTTACTGCGCCTGCGGTTTCTAAGGTTTCCGGGCTTACATGCAATATTCTTTCCTTGATGGCATTATCATAGCTGACCACGCTGCCGGTAAAGTAGGCGGAAGAGCCGGGGTGACTGGTAATCAAATGTGCGATATAACCACCCGTACAGCTTTCAGCAGTGGCCAGGGTTTTACCTTTTTGTTGTAATAACCGGCCAACAGCCAGTTCCATCGGTATGTCTTCATCTATGACGAGGAACTCTTTTACTTTTTCTTTCAGCAACTGGAACAGGGTGTTGAGTTCTCTCTGCAAAACGGTTTTATCCGATCCAAAAGCGGTTAACCGCAACCTAACCATACCAAAATTGGGTAAATAGGCGAGCTTAGTATGTGCAGGTAAAGCTTCTTCAAAATCCTGGAGCATTTCAGCCAGGAAAGATTCGCCGATACCGGCCACCAACAATGTTTTGTGTTCAATAAAACCTGTTTCAAACAGTTCTGGAATCATTGGCAGGAACTGGTGGGTCATTAGCCATTTCATTTCATGTGGCACACCCGGAAAGGCTACAAATATCTTCCCTTCTTTTTTGAACAGCATGCCTGGCGCAGTGCCTTGCTCATTTTTCAGAACAGTACAAACATCAGGCACTTCGGCCTGTTTGGTATTCCTTTCGATCATGGGGCGTTTCAGTATCTTTTCAAAAATATGGGTCACATGGTCGAGGGTAGGCTGGTGTATTACCATTGTACCGCCAAAATATTTGCACAAAAGGGGTTTGGTAATATCATCGGCTGTAGGGCCTAAGCCGCCTGTAATGAGGATAAGGGAGGATCTTTTGCTTTCTTCATCCAGGGCTTCCCGGATATCATCCTGGTCATCACTCACTGCTACCCGGCGCTTTACCAAAATGCCCATTTTGTTTAACTCCTGGGCCATCCAGCTACTGTTGGTGTCTATTACCTGTCCGATCAATAATTCATCGCCAATCGTAATGATTGATGCAAAAACTTTTTCCATAATCTTCTTCCGCTTAATTTTAGTGCAAGGTAATGGGCAATTATGAAAAGAGTTTATTGGGTTATTGGTTTATGGGTGTATGCGTCTGCAATCTTTGGACAGCCCCTGCGTGAGCGATTGGCGAAGGCTGCAGATAAGTTGCAAGCAGATCCGCAGATGCGGCATGCTATACTTGGTTTAGCTATTGTGAATAGCGAAACGGGCGAGAATATATTTGAAGTAAATGCACAGATTGGCTTAGCGCCAGCGAGTTGCCAGAAAACAATTACCAGTGCGACCGCCCTGGAACTGTTGGGGCCGGCATATCGATATCAAACCATATTTGGATATGATGGTGTTATCAGTAAGGGTGTTTTGAAGGGTAACCTGCACCTGGTGGGCAGCGGCGATCCCAGCCTGGGTAGCTGGCGGTTTGATTCAACCAAAGAGGATAAAGTACTGAACGGATGGATGGGAGCCTTACAAAAGAACGGCATACAAAAGATCGAAGGCTCCCTTATTGGTCATACAGGCAAATGGGAAGCTGAAATATTGCCCGGTGGCTGGATCTGGGATGATATTGGCAATTATTATGGGGCTGGCTCTTCGGCATTGAACTGGCGTGAGAACCAGTATGACCTTGTTTTACGATCTGGCAATACCATTGGCGATAAAGTGGAGATAGTGAATATGAAACCTAAGCCTTACCAGGTGCGGTTAGAGAGCCAGTTGCTTGCAGCAGCAAAGGGTACTGGCGACAATGCCTATATCTATCTTCCACCCTATAGTACGCATGGTTTTGTACG
>JBKJPR010000482.1:0-5955 GCA_046594275.1 Sediminibacterium sp. | reverse complement strand
GTGATCGCTACAGGCTGCACCACCAACTATTTCGGCAATAAGAATATTGAACAGTTCGCCTTCCCCATGAAGTCAACTACAGAAGCCATTTCTTTGCGCAACCATATCTTAATGAATTTTGAAGATGCTTTGTCTGCCACAGAAGAAGAGCTGGCAGCTATCATGAATATAGTGGTGGTAGGAGGTGGGCCCACAGGCGTAGAACTTTCCGGTTCACTCGCGGAATTAAAAAGCAATATCCTTCCCAAAGATTATCCAGATATGGATTTTTCCAGACTTAATGTATACCTGGTGGAAGCCGGCGCAGAAACATTGGGGGTGATGAGTAAGGCCTCGCAACAAAAATCGCAGGAGTACCTAGAGTCGATGGGGGTACATGTGTGGACGAATGCGCATGTAGAGGACTATGATGGTACAGCAGTAAGATTGGCTGATGGCAGGATTATCCCCACCCGAAACCTGATCTGGGCTGCCGGTGTTACGGGCAATGTTCCACAGGGTATTGCCAAAGAAAAACTGGTGCGTGGCAACCGTATAAAAGTAGATGTATACAATCGGATGGAAGGGGCTGAAACTGTTTTCGCCATAGGCGATATCGCCTATATGGAAACCACTGATTTTCCTAAAGGCCACCCACAACTTGCCAACGTAGCTATTGCACAGGCAAAGAATACTGCTGATAATTTTAAGAACCTGCTGAAAAATAAACCACTCACCTCTTTTAAGTATAAGAACCCCGGCACTATGGCAACGGTAGGAAAAAGAAAAGCGGTAGTCGACCTGCCCTTCATGAGTTTCCAGGGAAGGCTGGCTTGGTTTGTATGGATGTTTCTACACCTGATGCTGATTCTTAGTGTGAGGAATAAACTGATCATCTTCATTAACTGGGCGATCAGTTATTTTACGGATGATACTACCTTGCGGTTAATATTGTTGCCGACGAAAGATAAAGTTGAACAAGGTAGGGAAGGAAGAAGGAATATCGAGCAGATGAACAGGGAGAAGGAATATCGAACAGATAAATAAGGAACATCGAGTGTCGAAGTATTTTGTACTTCATTATTCGAATTATATGTAACCATCAGTTAATAATTACATACCCGGTTTTATTCTCCAGGTTCTTTACAAAGAATGCATAATCCACCCACGCAAATCCTTTGTCCGCCCATCTCGTGCTCCACGAATTGATAATGCGGAATGCTTTTCTTTTGTCATCATACCCGCACACAACCATCGCATGTGGAGATCCATCACCTATGCGTTCTTTCCACAGATAGGGAGCTTGCAGGTGCGAAAAACCTTTATCGACGTTTGTAGCGAATATGACCGGCATTTTTTTCACCAGTTGTTCTTTGATGAGTGTGATATTGGTGGCATCCACCGTGAGCCAACCTTTGATCCTGTAAGGTGCTGCTTTCTTTTGTTGCAGGCTGTCCGGCTGGAGCAGGCATTCGTTGGGATTGTAAGGCATATCCGGCAAGGAACAGGCGCCCTGCGTTTCTAACAGGTACAGGTTTTCGTGTATGGAAGTGCAGCCGCAATTACCTTTCGTGATCTGGTTATAGGTGTACTTTGGACTTAGTTTAGTAGTATCTGCATAAGGCTTCTCATCCCTCACATGTGCTGAGTAGCTTCCTGCTGCATACACCGTTGCCCATGCGGCACAACTTCCCTGATTCATCTGGTCACCAGGTATTGGCATATCCAGTTGCAGCGAATCGGGAAGCGTATCTTTCCAGGAGTATTTTACCGAATCATGAAACGGAATGATCAGCCCAAGGCTTGCGCCATTTTCACAAACACCATTTTTAAAAGGATAATCGGGCGGCAGGGTATCGACAACCGTATTATTTGGCAGGGGAGGAAGACAACTTTCGCAGGAAAGATCGCGTCGGCAGGAAGGAAACACAGCCAGCAGCCCAAAGACGATGAGTAGTTGCAGCAGTTTCATATGGTCAATTTGAGGTTAGATACGGGCAGTGGCCATAACGCTGCCTGGGGTCAAAATTATTTTAATTGGGGTTTATTGGTGAGGGGAATATCGAACAAGGAATGTCGAATGTTGAACTACAAGCACTTCGACATTCGACATTCCTTGTTCGATATTCGATATTAATTGAGTTGTGCATCACCCTCTAACACAACTTCTGAATAGTCCTGTATCTCATTATACAATGTCCCGCGCTCCACTGGTTGCCTTTTTACCTGTTTGATAAGTGTTACAAGTTGCGCAGTACTCATTGCCGGGGTTTGTTCTTCACTACCAGCCATTGCGTAGATCTTAGTTGAATCATCGATGGTGCCATCAATATCATTCACGCCAAAAGAAAGCGCCAGTTGCGCATTCTGCCTGCCCAGCATGGGCCAGTACGCTTTTATATGGGGGAAATTATCCATGTACAACCTGGCTACCGCGTACATTCTCATGTCTTCGATAACGGATGATTCAGGTATATAACTCATATCATTTTCCTTGTTACGGAACTTGAGCGGGATGAATGTATTAAAGCCACCTGTTTCATCCTGTAATTGCCGCAGCCTTTCCATATGGTCAACGCGGTGCCGGAATTTTTCGATATGCCCATACAATATGGTTGCATTGCTGTGCATACCCAATTGATGAGCGGCTTTATGAATATGGAGCCAGCCCTCCGCATCTACTTTATCGTCACATATCTGTTTGCGTATTTCGGGATGGAATATTTCTGCACCACCGCCCGGTAAAGAATCCAGCCCGGCTTCATGTGCCAGCCGCATGCCTTCCTCTACGCTTAGTTTTGCTTTTTTGAACATATAGTCCAGTTCAACGGGTGTAAAAGCTTTTATATGGAGATCGGGGCGATGCGCTTTAATGGCTTTCAGCAGGTCTATAAAAAATGCCATATTCATTTTCGGGTGAACACCGCCTACAATATGCACTTCGGTAACGGGTTTGCCATCATAGCTTTTAACGATGTGCATCATCTGTTCAATGCTCAGTTCCCAGCCTTCTTCACGGTTGGCATATAAACGGGAATAAGAACAGAACTTGCAGGAGAACACGCATACATTGGTAGGCTCAATATGAAAGTTGCGGTTGAAATAGGTTTTATCGCCATGCTTTTGCTCCCGCACCCAGTTGGCCAGCGCGCCCAGCCAGGAAAGAGAGCCTTTTTCAAAAAGCGCCACCCCATCTTCAAATGAGATCCTTTCTTTGCGCAGGATCTTTTCACCTATCTGTTTGAGCAGCACATCGCTGGTTGCTGCCACTATTGTAAAGGGATCGGATATATGATTCGATTGCATGAATGCGTTTATGAAATTGGGTGCAAAGTTACGATGGAAGCGCTAAAAAAGCACTGTCATTTATATGCAGACCGGCTATTTTAAGTTTTTGGAAACACATACTTCGAAAAGACAAAAGGCACAGTAGATTTCCATGCGTCCTTTGTACTAACTATGTTCCTACAATATAACATTTTATTTTTTAGAGAACTTGGTGAAACTTACTATGCAATTGGATGCCTGATTTTATTTCCCCCGGCTTTTAAGCCGGGGGAAAGATGCCCACAGTAAAACAGGGCTTTAGCCCCAAACCGGATCTCGTATAAAGCTTGCTATGGATATGGTCAGAACATCGAACAAATGGGTAGTGCGTGCCTCTTATTTAAAAACCAGTCAGTGGCTAAAGCCCGGAATCATATAGCATTCGTGACCCCATGCTGAAGCATGGGGTTAGGGCTCATCTCGCCATAGTTATTATAAGCGAAACATTACTCACTATCGGAGATGCTTATCGTGTTGAAAAAATCAATGCTTCACCGCAACCACCGCATTCCGATCATGTTTATACCGGAACACCAATGGGAATATAATGCCCAGTACAAGCGCATAGGCTCCAAATGCAAACCAGATGCTTTGCCAGTTTTTTACACCTTCTACGGTATAATAATCAACAACCCAACCGCTGATGGTGCCTCCCAGGTATGCGCCGATACCATTGGTCATTAGCATAAACAGTCCCTGGGCGCTGGCCCTGATCTTTACATCGGCTTCATTTTCTACAAACAGGGATCCTGAAATATTGAAAAAATCGAAAGCCATACCATAAATGATCATCGACAATATGAGCAGGTATAACCCGCTTCCCGGATCACCAATGCCGAATAATGCAAAGCGAAAGACCCAGGCAAATATGCTCATCAACATAACATTTTTAATACCAAACCTGTGGAGAAAAAAAGGAATAGTAAGGATAAAAAGTGTTTCCGATATCTGCGAAATGGATAACAGTACATTCGGATGTTTTACACCAAAGGAGTCTGGATAAAGCGTTTTGCAATCATCAAGGAAAGCGCCTCCAAACGCATTGGTGATCTGTAATGCGGCGCCCAGCAGCATGGCAAAAATGAAAAAGATCACCATCTTTTTCCGCTTGAACAAAACAAAGGCATCTAATCCCAAAGCAGAAACAAGGTTTCGCTTACTATCAACTTTCACAGGGGTACAAGCCGGCATGGTAAAGGCGTAAATGCCCAGTGCCAGTCCCGCACCGGCACTCACGTATAATTGTAACGGGCTTTTGGTCCAGCCAAAAATATCCACCATCCACATGGCGCAAATGAAACCGATGGTTCCCCAAACCCGTATAGGTGGAAAATCCTTAACAATATCAAATCCTTTTTTCTCGAGAACGATATAGGATACCGTATTATTCAAAGCGATGGTAGGCATAAAAGCCATGGAATTGAATAACATGATCAGGTAAAAGGTATCATAATCCGATACGGTTGATGCCCATAACAATAATCCTGCACCAACTATATGGCAGATACCCAAGACTCTTTCCGCATTCATCCACCTGTCGGCTACGATCCCCAATATGGCCGGCATAAATAAAGAGGCAAGTCCCATGGTAGCATACACGGCGCCTACCTGCCCGCCGGTAAAATTCAGTGTTACAATCATGTACCCGCCAAGAGATATCAACCAGGATCCCCAGACGAAAAACTCTAAAAAATTCATCAGGATAAGACGGGTCTTGATGCTCATGATTACGGGGGTTTGGGTTGGGAATACAACAGGGTAAGATAAGGAATAATGCAAGAAAAAGTATGATTGAATATCGAACAGATGAACAAGGAATTTTGAATGTAGAAGTGGCCTATTTTTCCTTCATCATTCGAAATTCCTTGTTCATCTGTTCAATATTCAAAAAAAAAGGAGCCTCTTATAAAGCTCCTGTTACTTACATCAACGCAGATCTTAAATATGCGCCTGTATCTTTTTATCTAATACTGATTTTGGTACGGCACCGATCTGTTTGTCAACTATCTGCCCGCCTTTGATGAAAAGGATGGCAGGTATGGACGTAATGCCATAGTTCACACTCAGGTTAGGATTATGGTCAACATTTACTTTGCCTACATTCACTTTACCATCGTATTCCTTAGCCAGTTCTTCAATAACCGGGCCTATAGCACGGCAAGGGCCACACCATTCTGCCCAAAAATCCACTAATGTCAGTTTATCACTGTCCAGTACAGTTGCCTGGAAATTCGCGTCTGTTAATTCTAAAGCCATTTTTCTACTATTTAATTGTTTATTGATTTACGGTTTCTTAGGGGGAAGTATCAAATATATGTCCAAACACCGATTTGTGCTGATTTGACTTTTCCACCACTGTTATTAATGACGTTGCAACAGTGGTAACCTGACAAGCGGGCAGCTATTTCCACTAATCCGGGTTCCGAACCCTCTCTGGGGACTTTTTTCGGCCTGGTCAGATGGGCTAATGCCTCCCTGCTGCCTGTTTGGGATAAAAGCCCGCTGCATTTTATTATATTTATGGAAAGTTCACCATTCAAATCTTCCTATGAACCGTAAACAATTCCTTTCCGCTTCGGCCATTCTTTCAGGAGCAGCTATTTTGCCCAATCAATCAGTTCTTGCCCAGAATTATGAAGCCAATGGCCT
>JBKJPR010000429.1:0-3969 GCA_046594275.1 Sediminibacterium sp. | reverse complement strand
CCTCCGTTAGAAATGATCTCGTTGAAAATAATATCACTGTCGGTTACAACATATACCTCATCAAATAAACCGGTGGCCACCGTGTTATCATAGGTATGGCGGATAACGGTTTTGCTGCCCAGCATTTGCATAAGTTTTGCCGGGAAACGGGTAGCTGCATAGCGTGCAGGAATAAAAGCACAGATCTTCATGGAAAACATTTGATGCAAAGGTGCATGATTCTGAAATCAATAATCCGTCTTGACCGAACGGTCAAAAGGGATTTTTAACTGGAAGGCCAGTTTCTCGTCCCTGGTATCATCCAATACATCCAGGCCGTAACGAAGCTGTTCAACCGGCGTATAATTAAAAGTGCCGAAGAGACGGTCCCAAACGGAAAAAATATTCCCATAATTACTGTCTGTCTGGGGCCGCATATAATGATGGTGTACTTTATGCATATTGGGTGAAACGAGGAACCAGCTAAGCGCATTGTCTAACCATAACGGTAAGCGGATATTAGCATGATTGAACTGCGTTAATACCACGCTAAGGCTCTGGTACATCATCACCAGCCACATGGGCGCTCCACAAACTACCGCGCCGATCAGGGTGAACACAGCACGGAAAACACTTTCACCCGGATGATGCCGGTTGGCGGTAGTGGTGTCTACATGTGTATCGGCATGATGCACCATATGAAATTTCCACATCCATTTTATTTTGTGTTCAATGTAATGAATGGAATAGGCGCCTACCAGGTCAAGCAGCAAAAGCCCTGCCAGCATAAATACCCACAACGGCATTTGCACCAGTTGCAACAACCCGAATTGGTGTTGCACGGCCCAGTCACTGGCGTTAACGATCAGCAGTGCGAAGGAAAAATTGACAACTATGGTGGTGATGGTAAAGAAGATATTGATGGAAGCATGCTTCCACTTATTATACTTGAAACCGAATAGAGGAATGGCGCTCTCCATCAGCCAGAAAAAAGTAATACCCCCGGCTAAGATCAGTGCACGGTGCAGGCTGGGGATATGGTCGAAATAATAAATAATGTTCTCTATCATAGCAGCAATCGGATTGGCATGTCAATTTACTAACAAATTATTGAATTAAGCAAACCGCTGTGCCGCACCTGCGTACGTATAAAAATTTCGCACTTATAATTTTCACCGCGGAGGTGTAGCGACGCAGAGGGGGGTAATTTTTTAATCCCGGTTGTTGGTTAGGGATCATATCCTGCTGCGTATCGTTCTGGACGTACAAGTGAGTGACACAATAGGCGCCCGGGAGCGGAATAAAAGCCTGCGCAAAAATCCTCCTGACAAATATTCATAAAACACTATTTACGGCATGCAAGATTTATCTTCGCTCCATGTTAGATTACCTGGAAGGATTGAATGAGCCGCAGCGAGAGGCGGTAACCCATATTGACGGACCTTTAATGATCATTGCCGGCGCCGGCAGTGGTAAAACAAAAGTGCTGACCACCCGCATCGCCCACCTGATGAAAAAAGGGGTGGACGCGTTCAATATACTCGCCCTCACTTTTACCAATAAAGCGGCTGCCGAAATGAAGGAGCGCGTAGAGAAGATATTGGGGAACACGGAAGCAAGAAACCTGTATATCGGCACTTTCCACAGCGTATTCGCACGTATCCTGCGTGCTGAGGCGTACCGGTTAGGGTACCCGAATAATTTTACTATTTATGACACGGATGACAGCCGCTCAGTGATCAAAACAGTGATCAATGAACTTAACCTGGATGACAAACATTATAAACCCAGCGTGGTGGGTAACCGCATCTCTTCTGCTAAGAATGCATTGGTGCGCCCGGCTGAATATGCAGTGGATTATTACATTCAGCAGGAAGACACGCGGGCCAACCGCCCGGCCATTGCGCAGATATACCAGGCTTATGCCAACCGCTGTTTTAAAAATGGTGCGATGGATTTTGATGACCTGTTATTAAAAATGTATGAGCTGCTGCAGGATTTTCCGGAAGCGCTTTACAAGTACCAGCACAAATTCAAATATATACTGATAGATGAGTACCAGGATACCAACACGGTGCAATACCAGATTACCAAATTACTGGCAGCCGTGCATGAGAATATCTGCGTGGTGGGCGATGATGCACAGAGTATCTACAGCTTCCGCGGGGCCACCATCGAAAACATCTTACAATTTCAGAAAGATTATGATGATGTAAAGATTGTAAAACTGGAACAGAACTACCGCAGCAGCCAGAGCATCCTGAATGTTGCCAATGAAGTGATCAGTAATAATAAAGGACAGATACCCAAAAACCTCTGGACCGAAAACAGCCAGGGAGAAAAGATCAGTCTCGTGCGTACCATGACCGATAATGATGAGGGCAAGTTTGTAGCCGACAGTATACAGGAGCAGAAACTGCGCAATCATTATTACAACCGCGATTTCGCTATCCTGTACCGCACCAATGCGCAGAGCCGCTCTTTTGAAGAAAGTTTACGTCGCATGGGAATTGCTTACCGCATTTATGGAGGCGTTAGTTTCTACCAACGGAAAGAGATCAAAGATTTACTGTCGTATATGCGTGTGATTGTGAATACCAAAGATGATGAAGCCTTAAAACGCATCATCAACTATCCCGCCCGTGGCATTGGCAAAACCACCATGGAAAAATGTGCCATCTATGCACATGAACAGAATATCTCCATGTTCGATATAATGTCGCGTGCCGCAGAGTTCGGATTCAAAGCAGGCACATTGGAGGCTCTATTGAACTTCGTGACCATGATACGTTATTTTCAGAGCATGCTTACCGATAAGAATGCCTATGATGTAGCAGTGCAGGTTGGCAAACATACCAATCTGGTAAAAGAATTATTTTCTGATAAAACTTCAGAAGGGCTTGCCCGTTATGAGAACCTGCAGGAATTACTAAACTCTATTAAAGAGTGGACGGAGAGCCCCAGTAATGAAGATGGTGAACTCGGTGAGAAAACATTGGGCTCCTATTTACAACAGATCACTTTACTTACCGACGCGGATGACGATAAAGGAAATTCTGATGTAGTAAAACTCATGACCATTCATGCGGCAAAGGGACTTGAATTCAGTTGTGTGTTTGTAGGGGGTATTGAAGAAACGCTTTTCCCCAATGCCATGAGCATTAATACCCGCGAAGAACTGGAAGAAGAACGCCGTTTGTTTTATGTGGCGGTTACCCGCGCCAAACACCGTTTATGGCTTACGTACGCCAATGCCCGATACCGTTTTGGCCAGTTGGTACAAAATGAGCCCAGCCGTTTTATTGAAGAAATGCCTGAAGCATATATTGACAAAAGCTTTGCCGGCGGTGGGGCCCGTAATAATGCCAGCACCGATTGGGGCAGCGCTTTCGATCGCATGCAGCGTGGTTTTGGCTTTGGCGATAATGCCGGCGCCGAAAAAAGATACGGCCCACCACCCACCAAAAAAACGGAAACCGGAAACCGGAAACCCGAATACCTGCCTATTACGCCTCCAGCCAATAAAACAGTTGAGCATATACCCAGTGCTGACTTTGTGGCCAGCAATACCACTGGTCTGCAGGCCGGTCAACAGGTGGAGCACCAGAAATTTGGTTTTGGTTCAGTAGTTAAAATTGAAGGGTCGGCCCATAACCCGGTTGCCACTATCCACTTTAACCTGAACGGGGAGAAGAAGATTATGTTGAATTATGCGAAGCTGCGGATAGTAGAATAACAACATTGCCTTAGTAAAGGTTTCAAAGTAAGTTGGCCCAAATAGGAATTGGGAACCCCGCCCGTCTAAACGGGATTCAATCATGTTATTTTGAAACCCTTACTAAGGAACCTATTAAGCCACACACCTAGATTGCGTACAATCAAAAAATGCCCCAGCGGGGCTACCGCTCTGTAACAAAAAAAGTCCTCGGGTAAAAAAATCCTTTGTCCCGGAGGGACTACCCTTCGCAATCACAAATAAGCGGAGATTGG
>JBKJPR010000327.1:0-5165 GCA_046594275.1 Sediminibacterium sp. | reverse complement strand
CCGTTCACGGTTTGTGTAACCGTATATGTGCCGGCTGTTGATACTGTGATAGAAAAAGCTGCAGAATTGTTGCTCCACAATAATGATCCGCCTGCATTGGTAGATAATACAGTGCTTCCGCAATTATTGATCACGGTTACTTCAGGGGCTGATGGAATAGCTTTAGGTACTGCTGTACCTGAACCTGCTGCACTGGTGCAACCGTTTACAGTTTGCGTAACCGTATAAGTAGCGCCTGATGTTACTGTTATAGAAGAAGCTGTTGCACCTGTACTCCATAATAAGAATCCACCCGCAGTGGTAGTTAAAGTGGATGTTTCGCAATTATCGGTTACCACTACAACCGGGGCTGCCGGGATAGCTTTAGGCGCCGCTGTACCTGAACCGGTTGCGGTGCAACCGTTCACAGTTTGCGTAACCGTATAGGTGCCGGCTAATGTTACTGTTATAGAAGAAGCTGTAGAACTGTTGCTCCATAATAATGATCCGCCTGCATTGGTAGATAAAGTTGAATTGCCACAAACATCACTTACAGTTACAACCGGGGTCGGGGGAACAGCTCTCGGCGCTGCTGTACCTGAACCTGCTGCACTGGTGCAGCCGTTCACGGTTTGCGTAACCATATAAGTGCCGGCTGTTGATACTGTGATAGAAGAAGCTATAGAACCGTTGCTCCATAATAATGATCCACCTGCATTGGTAGATAATACAGTGCTTCCGCAATTATTGGTTACGGTTACTTCAGGAGCTGATGGTATTGCATTAACAGTAACAACTGTTGAAGCTGTTGCACCGCAATTATTGGTAAATAGGATGGAAACAGTACCTGATCCTACACCGGTAACAACTCCAGAAGATGCATGTACCGTGGCAATACTATTATCACTGCTACTCCATGCACCGATGGTTGAAGCAGTAGCCAAAGTAGTAGTTGATCCCGCACAGATAGTTGTATTGCCGGTAACAGGCGCCACAACTGATGGCAAAACAGTTATTGTAAAGTTCCCGGTGGAAATATTATTGCTCTGATCGGTAGCTGTAACAGTTACAGTAGTAGTACCGATAAGGAACAGCGTACCTGCATTCTGGCTATAGGTAATGTTAACCGGATCAAGTGAATTATCAGTAGCAGTTGCTGAGAAGCTGACTGTTGCACCACATATATTAACATCATTGCTGACTGTCATACCGCCAGGTACGGTTAATATGGGCGGTGTACGATCGGGCGCTCTTACCACGATTACTTCCTGGTTCTGTGATGAAATATTCCCATTCTGATCATTATAAGTCCATGTGATGGTAAAGGTACCTGTCTGGTTCTCTACATAGCTTACCGGGTTCAGGGTAGTGGCAGTGATGGTGCCACGGCAGTTATCGGTAGCAGTTGGGAATGCAGTAATGGTAGTAGGACTTTCAAGATGCAATGTTGGTAATTGTGCAACATTGGGCTGTGGCGCCAGGTTATCTACAACAGTTAAAGTTACCGGTACAGCAACGAGTACATTAGTAGCAGTGGTAACACGTATAAAATAATCCCCGCTTGCACCGGCAATATATGATTGACTGGTAGCGCCCGGGATAGCTGTATCATTCTTGAACCATTGGTAAGCCACACCGGTATTACGCGTTGATAGAGTTACTGTAGTAGAAGGACAGAATGTAGTAGGCCCGCTGACATCTATCGGAGCCAGGGCTGAAACTTTCAATCTTGTACTCGCATATACAACGCATTTCACGAAAGGAGCTTCAACGGTATACGTTCCTGTCATATTCAGTTGAGCGTTGCTAATAGAAGGATTTTGTAATGCTGAGGTAAAAGAATTAGGCCCCTGCCAGGTGTATGAGAACCCACCTGAAGCGAATAATTTGATCGCGCTGCCGATCCCAAAGATAGACCCATTGGATGAGGCAGTTACCGGCGGTTGTGCATAGGGTACACAGGTACCATTGATCTTAAATTCAGACCAGTTGGAAGTAAGCCCGTCTAAAGCAAAATTTTCCAGTGTACCGTTATTCGCGTTATCACTGGCATCCGTCAGGGTTGTAATACCGGAATTATTGGCATTCAGGAATCCCTGGTTGAATTTATAGTAAGCTACCAGGCCATTCTTCTGTGCCGGGTCTAATGCACAATTCATGTTACTAATAAGCTCGCACTGGTTCAGTGCCCTGTTCCAGATTCGGGCCTCTTCCATTTTCCCAGCGAAATGCTCCAGGAAACCCGGTTGTTGGCCAATAACAAGATCATTGAGATTCTGGGTGATGGTTCCTTCCACTTCTTTAGATGCGCTCAGCACACCATCCAGGTATATCCGCATAAAATAACCATCATAGGTGGCGGCAAGATGGTGCCATGCATTGATTCCGGGGTAAGTTGCTGATAATTTTTGCCAGGCTCCGTTCAAATGAAGATAAAATACATAAGAACCCCATGCATCATCTGTTCTGGGGAAAATATATCCGTTGTTAACCTCTTTTGTCGATTTAGTCATAACATCCTGCTCCAGCTTGGTGTTATTGGTAGGATATATCCATGATTCTATTGTTATGGTATTAGGTATGTTCAAAGAAGGACTCGCAGGCACAGTTACCTGGTCATTCACACCATCAAAATATAAAGATCCTGATTTAAAAGCTATTTGAACATTTGTACTGGCGGAAGAAATGCAACCGCCACCCGTTACATTAACGGTATACGTACCACTTCTGTCAATAACGGAATTGGGTATGGTAGGATTCTGGTCTCCAGAAGTAAAGCCCAGTGGGCCCGTCCATGACCAGGATGTGCCATTGGAAGCTGAAAGTTGTAGGGTACTGCCAACTTCCAATACAGGACCGTTGCTGCTGGCAGTAGCGTTTACAGCAGTGAAAGAAGAACAGGTAGCATCATTGACTGCACTGCCCGACACCCAGTTGGAAGAAGTTCCAGTCAGGTCAAAACTCTGTAAAGTTCCGTGATTGTTCTTACCGCTTGAATCAATCAGGGTAGTTTGTGTAAGATTGGCTGCATTCACCAGCCCCTGGTTACATCTGTAATAAGCTGATAAACCATTTTGGCCTGCCAATCCATTGTTACCGCCATTTAATTCACAGGTAAGGTTATTCTGGATCTCACATTGTGACAAAGCTCTGTTCCAAAAACGAATTTCATCCACACTGCCTTTGAAATATTCTGAAAACCCTTCCTGCAGGCCAATCGTAACGTTGTTGGAACTCAGCGTGATCGAGCCGGGTGCCGACAAACTGCCTACCAATAAACCATTGAGGTATATTCTCATAAAGAACCCGTCATAAGTAGCCGCTACATGGTTCCATTGATTAATGGCAGGATAAGTGGCAGATATAACTCTCCACGTTCCATTAACAGCGAGCCAGAAAGAAAAAGATTGCCAGCCATCGTCTGTTCTGGGAAAAATAAAGCCATTATTCTGAAGCCTGTCTGATTTAGATACTATATTCTGAACTTCGGGTGTCCGCTTCGTTGGATAAACCCAGGTTTCTATAGAAAGAGCAGTCGTACTGTTAAAGGATGGGCCATCAGGGATGGTAACAATATTATCCAATCCATCTAAATTCAGGGCCTTGGCCCCTAAGGCCACAGTTATTTGGGTGCTGGCAGATGCAGAACAACTGTTGCTGGTAACCACAACTGTATAAGTTCCGCTCGCATTTACACTTGCACCCGGTATAGTAGGATTTTGTAATGATGAAGTAAATCCATTAGGGCCTGTCCAGGAATAGGTATCACCGCCGCTGGCAGTTAACTTAATAGTTGAGCCAACAGGCAAAAAAGGCTCCACACTTCCTGCGGTTGCATTTACAGGTGTAAATACTGAACAGGTTCCGCTGACTTTTCCATCTGACCAGTTGGAAAGCAGGCCCGACAAAAGAAACCCATTTAAAGTACCCACGTTATTATTAAGTGTTGCATCACTCAGGCTGGTAATTGTTGGGTTCGGCTGGTTTACAAATCCCTGGTTGAACTTGTAATAAGCCTGTAACCCGGTTTCAGTCCCTGCTAATTCGCAGTTCATATTGTGTGCGATCTCGCACTCGCTCAATGCCCTGTTCCATATTCGTACATCATCCACTTTGCCCTTAAAATACTCATTGGTGTAACCAGATTGCCCGCTTATAAAAAGTGGGTTGTTATTTACGGTAATGTTTTCTGAAACCGGCATTTCGCCCAGCTTAACCCCATCCAAAAAGATGCGCATATAAAAGCCATCATAGGTTGCCGCAAGGTGGTGCCACTGATTTAATTTGTCGGTACCATAAGGTACACTAAGGATTTTCCAACCAATGGAATTGATATAGATACGGAACTGTAGATTTCTCCATCCGTCTTGTGTTCTGGGAAATATATATCCGTTATTGGTGCCGAAGGAAGATTTACAGATCACATTCTGTGTTCCGAAACTTTTGGTCGGATTGATCCACACTTCGAGCGTGAGAGCGGAACTGATATTTAAAGAGGGGCTTGATGCAATCTGCACCCGATCATCCACTCCATCAAAATCTAATCCAGTTGCGGGTACCTGAGAATAAGCACTACTGAAACACAAAATGGCCAGTAGAGAAAATACTACATAGTTTCTTATCGAAGAATTAAGGGTCACTTTCGTTTTTGAGTAGAATTTAAATTTAATAATCTCTTCAGAAATTTGGAATCAAAGGTTTTCCATTTGAAACCATTCATCAGTAGGGCTTTCACCTGAAAATGGATTTTATATAAATACCTGAAAAGGGTATCACGTTTTTAACACGTGATGTAAAGGAGGGATTGGAATTTTGTGAACCAGTTGCTATACTGTATTCGATATTTCATCACTACAAAAAAAACCGAGTATTTGTAAAGATTATACTACAAATGTAATGAGATCAATTTTACTGCAAAAATAAATTTTAACGTTTTTCCTAATAGATATCCACATTTTTAAGGATTTTTTAATGAAATTAAGGCTCATATGCGAATTTTTCATCAGATTACAAACTTACGGGACAATAATAAATGATAAAACCCGTTAAAAAACGGGTTTTATCAACCGGAGGTCCCGAGCGGATTCGAACCGCTGTAGAAGCTTTTGCAGAGCTTTGCCTAGCCACTCGGCCACAGGACCTTTTATTTGGGCATGCAGTATTCTTCTGCAAACACCTTTTTTGAA
>JBKJPR010000500.1:0-3327 GCA_046594275.1 Sediminibacterium sp. | reverse complement strand
TGGGCCCCGTCCCTATTCCGGGGCTGCTTTGGCCACTGCCCAAATCTGCTACGCATGATTTGTGCTGTCGAGGCTTCGCCCGACACCGTACCCAAAGAGGCCCCTCCACAGGGACTGATGTTTGTTTTCAGCGAAAACGCCTATCTGAGAATGGTGTCAAGTGCGTAAGTCTGGTCCAACGGTTCTTTTTCATGATTTCTTTGCCGAAAAAATGGTAGGTACCCGTTTATCCCGAAAAGAAATAAGCGATCAAATCAGATACTCTGAACAGTTCTTCGTAATTTTTATGGCCATTAAATAACCCGCGATCTGCATGAAAAGAAACCTGAACCGCCGTCTTTTTATCCGTTATTCTGCGCATACTGCTATGGGTGTGGGTTTGTTGGGCATATCAGCAAAGTCCTATGCAACAAAGGTGCCTGAGCATAAAGGCAGGATCGGCATTATTGGATTAGATACTTCACACAGCATTGCTTTTACAAAAGCCCTCAACTCGCCTGATACGTTACCCGAATACAAGGGCTATAAAATTGTAGCAGCTTATCCCCGTGGTAGCGCTGATATCGAATCTTCCGTGAAACGGATCCCGGGTTATACAGAAGAGGTAAAAAAACTGGGTGTGGAGATTGTGAGCTCAATTGATGAATTGCTGGAGAAAGTAGACTTCGTTTTGCTGGAAACCAATGATGGGCGCCCGCATCTTCAACAGGCTTTACAGGTAATAAAGGCCGGTAAACCCATGTTTATAGACAAACCCTTAGCAGGTACGCTGAGTGATGCCATTGCCATATATGAAACAGCCAAAAAATACAAGGTGCCCGTTTTTTCCTCTTCTTCCCTTCGTTATATGGAAACAGCACAGGAGGTAGCAAATGGAAAGATTGGTAAGGTGCTTGGAGCAGATACTTTTAGCCCCGCCACCTTAGAAAAAACGCATCCCGATCTATTCTGGTATGGCATACATGGCATTGAAATCCTATACACTGTTATGGGGAAAGGATGTAAAGAATTAGTCCGTGTTTATTCAAACGATACCGATGTGGTTGTAGGAACCTGGCACGACGGCAGAACCGGAACCTTCAGGGGTACCAGGACAGGAAAGCATGAATACGGGGGAACCGCCTACGGCGAAAAGGGCAACCTGGTATTGGGCCCATTCAAAGGCTATGACAAACTGCTTGATCAGATCATTAACTTTTTCACTACCGGCAACGCCCCGGTAAGCCCGGAAGAAACCCTGGAAATGTACACTTTCATGGAAGCTGCCGATGAAAGCAAACGTAAAAACGGTAAATCAATCATATTGAATGATGTTTATAATAAGCATTTCAAAAAAGCTAAAACACAAACTGTATTGTAAAGCATTGTGCTGTTGAATAAGAAGATATGCGAATCAAGGGGTTGAGATAATTGAAAATAAATTTGATCAACTCATCGATTTCTTTGTGAAACTTCGTGCCTTTCTGCCTTTGTGGTTCAAAAAAAACCACAACCGCACCGCATACTTTGCAAAGCGGAACACATCTAAAATAATTTTATGAAAAATTCTCGCAGAGACTTTATTAAAAAGGCGTCAGCAGGCGCGGCAGCTTTTTCATTCGGAGGAATGTTGCCGGGTTTTACTGCCGGCAGTTACCGCAACATTATCGGCGCCAATGAAAAAATAACCGTAGCCTGCATGGGCGTGAACAGCAGGGGGCTTGCGGTAGGTACTAATTTCGCAGCACAGAAAAACTGCGAAGTGCTTCATGTATGTGATGTGGATACAAGGGCCGCAGACACCTGCATAGATGCAGTAGAAAAGATTCAGCAAAAAAAGCCTAAGGCAACGCCCGATTTCAGAAAAGCATTAGAAGACAAAAACCTCGATGTACTGATTGTTACTGCGCCCGATCACTGGCATGCGCCGGCTGCCTTATTAGCCTGTGCGGCAGGCAAACACGTATACCTGGAGAAACCCTGCAGCCACAACCCAAACGAAGGTGAAATGCTGGTGAAAGCAGCAGCCAAATACAAACGGGTTATGCAGATGGGTAACCAGCGCCGGTCCTGGCCCAATGTAAGCGCCGCCATTGCTGAACTGCATGCGGGTGTAATCGGCCGGCCTTATTTTGCAAAAACCTGGTACACCAACAACCGGCCATCCATTGGTAAAGGAAAAGAAACAGCCGTTCCTTCCTGGCTTAATTATGATCTCTGGCAAGGCCCCGCTCCGCGCAAAGCTTTTCGTGACAACCTGATTCATTATAACTGGCATTGGTTCTGGAACTGGGGAACCGGCGAAGCGCTTAACAACGGCACCCATATGGTTGACCTGGCCCGGTGGGGACTTGGGGTTGACTATCCAACCAGCGTTAGCTCATCTGGCGGAAGATACCGTTACCAGGATGATTGGGAAACACCGGATACACAGGTTATCAATCTTGAATTTGCCAACAAGTCCCTTATTACCTGGGAGGGCCGCAGTTGCAATGGAAGAAATGTGGAAGGGAGCAGCGTAGGTGTTATTTTTTATGGTGAAAACGGGTCAATGATGATAGAAAGTGGTAACGCCTATAAAATACATGATTTAAAAAATAACCTTGTCAAAGAAGTAAAGAATACCCGACCCATAGATGCACGTAACCTGGCCTCGCCGGCGCAGGAGCTGGATGCTTTTCACATTCAAAACTTTTTTGGCTGCATCAAAAACGGTACCCCTCTTAACTCTGATATCGTGGGTGGCCACAAGAGTACCTTGCTTGTACAGTTAGGAAATATTTCCTTACGTGCAGGCCGAACCTTACAGCTTGACCCCAATAACGGGCATATCCTTCATGATGCGGAAGCCATGAAATACTGGCGCAGGGATTATCAGCCAGGTTGGGAGCCCAGGGTGTGAAATGCTTACAGTGTTTGAATAGAAGACAGAAAAAAATGCCCCTTCCCCTCTTTTTCTTCTGTCCTTCTCATATTGAAACAAAGAATGAATGTTGTAAACTGACTGTATAAAAAAAGTTCTGGCACATTAACACCGGTGAATACATGAATATAAGTATACCCGCTACTACCTTGCCTCCCCGGGATAAAAAAGAATTGGTTGCAGACCAGCGTTTATACTCATTGGATGCTTTGCGTGGGTTTGATATGTTCTGGATCATCGGCGCAGAAGAGATTTTTCATGCATTGTCAAAGGCAACCGGTTCTCCCTTTTGGGAAAGCATCTCCATTCAGTTTACCCATCCTTCCTGGAATGGTTTTCATGTATATGACCTGATCTTTCCGCTTTTCCTTTTTCTGGCAGGCGTATCAACGCCCTATTCAGTGGGGCGTTCATTAGAAGAAGGA
>JBKJPR010000488.1:0-4040 GCA_046594275.1 Sediminibacterium sp. | reverse complement strand
GATATTAAAGACACAACGATACCTTTTGGCAGTGATGTGCTATCCGTTATCAGTGAACATGTGAAGGAATATGATTACCCGGTATGTTTTGATTTTCCGGTGAGCCATGAAAAAAATAATTATGCATTGAAAGTGGGAGTGAAGCATGTATTGACCGTTACCAAAAACAAAGTCAGCCTGAAAGAATCGAGATAAAGAAACAGTATGCGATCTACTTCCATGCATCTCGCAATACCCTGAGCCAATTGGCATGTAAAATATTTTCACAATCCGTATCTGAATAGCCCCGTTTGGCAAGTAGTGAAGGTATCTTCTGTAGGTCGGCAATCGTTTCAAGGTCATAGGGGCATTGTTCTTTTCCAAAAGCGCCATCCAGGTCGGTACCTATGCCAATATGTGAAGTATTTCCGGCTATCTGGCAGATATGATCCATATGATCAATCATTTTTTCGAGGTTGCATTCCATTTGCTTGGGGTCCGATATGCCTCTTTGCCAGCCTGGTACCATCATCCATGCATCGAGCGCCGCGCCTATCACCGCTTTTTTTTCTATCAATGCTTTGATCATATCATCACTGAACTGCCGGTTATGATCAACCAGTAATCTGCAGTTATTATGACTGGCCCAAATCGTTCCGTTAAATAATTCCAACGCATCCCAGAATGCATCATCACATAAATGCGTGGCATCGAGTATGATGTTGAGTTGTTCCATTTCTTTCAGCAATGCTTTTCCATCATCAGTAAGTTTGCCGGTTGCATCTGTTCCATTCGCATACCTGCCGGGGCCATAGTGTGCAGGGCCAAGGGCACGTAAACCATCCGCATGCGCGCGGTGAAGGTGATCCAGTGTAACCAATGAATCAGCGCCTTCCAGGCTCAATATATAACCCACCGGCTTTGTATCGGATGGTGTTTCATTCTGCCATACACGCAAATGATTTTCAAGGCCTGGACTGTCTTTTACCTGCACCATTTCACCCGCTTCTTCCATTGCCTTATACCAGGCAAGCTGTGCCTGTGTTTGCGCCCATGCCTGTTCGGGCGAATGCCATCCCGGCAATGGATTTCCAGGCGCCACATAACGGGCGATCTGCGTAGCCACTACCAAACCGATATTCCCATTCCGTAATTCAGGCAAAGCAACAGTGCCTTTAGCGCGGTCAGGCTTGTCGTTCATGCCTTCTTCTGTTTTTCTTATTTCTGCTATAGGCCGGCGCAGGTCACGGTTCCATTCCATGGCATTCATGCTGAGATCCAGGTGGGCATCAATTATAAACATGGGATAGATTTTCCTCAATAATTGTATTTGCGTGATACTGGATATTATTTGTTTCACTAAGAGAAGGACAAGAGAAAAAGAGACAAAGAGTTCTCTTTTCCTCTTTTTCTCTTATTGAAACTTCTTCATGCGTACGAAAGTTTATGTAAAAAGTTCAGTGCCACGCTATTGAATGAGAATATTTAAAAGAATTCTATTCTATACTTATGTGCCTATGTGTTTATTTTTTTTTAACACATAGGCACATAGGAAAACATAATATAGATAGTGCACTAATTTGTATTGACTTTTAAAATCAACATATCTTACATAGTAATCTTCCTGCTTCTTGCCACCACATTCCAGGTATCAACCACTTCATTATTTTCAACGATCACCGCTGTATCATACAAGGCCACTGTAGGGCAGATATGAACCGGTACACCATACCACACATCACCAACTTTCCATTTTGAAGTATCCGGTACTTTTACCACCAGGTGTTCCTCACTCTGCCCCACGGGCTCTGCATCAGGGGCATTTAAAAAATGTACACGCGGCAATGGATTTTCTGCAGCTATCGATTTATGGCCAAGATCTGTACAAATGGTTTGTTCATCAATAATGGAAATGATCCTTGTCATAACAAGGGCCGCATAGTCAAATGGTTCATCGGGAAGCATGTGTTTATAGCCCCAGTCCCAAAAAACAAAAGTACCAGGACTGAATTCAACACCTTTGCGTTTGATATGCGTAGGGAAACTCGGTGAACCCCCGGCTACGATATGTAAAGTTCCTGGTGAAATGGCTGCGATCTCAATGATCAGTTCTTCTACTTTCTTGAAGGCTTCATCGGAGCGTGCATTTCTTTCCCTGAGATCTGTATCCCGGATATGCCCGTCATATCCATGTAAGCCAATAATACTGATACCAGATAATGTTTGGCAATCTTTAAATAATGACAAAGCCTTTTCAGGAATGATACCGGAACGGTTCATACCTATATTCAGATCAATATATGTATCCAGTTGTAATTGATGCGATGCAAATAATTTAGAAAGTGCAGCGGCTGTTTCTCTGTTATCTATGATGCAAGAAAAATGGGTACCAGGAAAGCCTTTGATCAATTGTAACAGCCGTTCTGCTTTTGGCCCAACGGGTTGGTGTGCCAGCAATACATCGGGCGCCTGTATCATTCCAAGCATTTCAGCTTCCGCTATCGTAGCGCATTTGAATTTAGTGATGCCTGCCTGCAACATCAGGGAACATACTTCGGCCATTTTATTAGTCTTCACATGCGGCCTTAACCGGCCTGTATCGCCCGCCAACACTATAAGCTGACGGATATTTTCTTTTACCCTTTGTGGATACACCACCAGGGAAGGAGAATCAATTCTGTCAGCATGGTTAATCTGGTACCAGTTATTCATATGCATGCAATTCAAATAATGCTTCAATCTCTACCGGTATATTACCTGGTAAAGAACCCATGCCCACTGCGCTTCTCACGCCAATGCCATTATCATTGCCCCATACTGCTGCAAACAATTCACTGCAGCCATTAATGACAAATGGATGCTTGTCAAAATCCGCGTTACAATTTACCATACCCAGTACTTTGATCACCCGCTTTACTTTATTTAAGGAACCCAGGTTGGCTTTCAGGGTAGACAGTATTGCCAGTCCAACCTGCCTGGCTGCGAGTTTGGCTTCGTCAATGTTTATGTTGTCGCCAATACGCCCAACAATCAGGCTACCGTCGCTTAGTACCGTACCATGGCCTGAAACAAAACAGTGTTTACCATCTATCAATAAAGGTTTGTATACACCCAGGGGTTTGGGAGCGGGCGGCAGCGCAAGGCCGAGTTGTGCAAAGTTTTCTTCCGGGGTCATAGCAGTTTTAATTTTTAATTTCCTTGTTCTTATGTTCATCTATTCCTTGTTCCCTGTTCCCAGTTCCTTTTTCTTCTGTTCCTTGTTCCCTGTTCCCTGTTCCCTGTTCCTTGTTCTTTCCGTTCTAAAGATAAATAAAAAAGCCACCTCAAGCGAGGGGGGTCTGGATAATCTCTTCTAACCGCAGGAGTCGCAGAGAAGCAGAGGTTTCGCAGAAGGTTATTTTTTTAACAGGCTGTCTAACTTTTGCTGCATCAAAGGAAAACTATTGAGATCGTTATGTGATCCTCCCTGTATGGTAATGAACTCATCACCGGCTTTGAATGTCTCTTTTAACCTGATGGCATTTCTGTAAGAGATGACCCCATCATCAGTTCCATGAAAAATGCTGATGGGCGCTGTTACTTTGGGCAGGTATTGATAAGTAGGTAGTTTATAATGCAGCAACAGGTTAAGCGGGTACATCCAGAATAAGGGTCTCAGCAGGGAAGCGCCGCTGTAATAAGGTGTTTCGAGTATCAGTTTTTTACAGTCGCGAACGGCTGCCAATTGAGCGGCAATGCCCGAACCCATTGATCTCCCGTAGATGATGATCTGCTCAGGGTTGAATTTTGTACGGGCCAGTTTGTATACCTGTAGCGCCTCATCATACATATTTTGTTCTGATAATTTACCTGTAGATTTTCCAAAACCGGGGTAATCGGGCATCCAAACCTCATACTCATTACGGGTGAAATTCACCGCAAACTCCGCATAGTGATTTACGTTCTCCCGGTTGCCATGAAAATATAATACAATCCCTTTTTTCACCGAATCGGAAACTGTGAACCTGACGACATTATATTTCGTTTGCGCATCAACAGTAATATTGGTTTCTGAAAAGGGT
>JBKJPR010000457.1:0-3120 GCA_046594275.1 Sediminibacterium sp. | reverse complement strand
CCGCCCTCGCGGTAAACAGGTCCTGGAAGAATTTGAAATCATTACTCAGCAGGTCATTCGGTATAAAAAGGCTATCCGATTCCCTGAGAAAACTGGTATTGAGTGTATTGTGGTAGTTTGATGGATTGTACACAACACCGGTTGAAAAATGGCTTCCCTTCCCTTTCAAAGGCTTGTTATAATCTACCCGGATAGATGCCGATGTATTGTAGTTATTAAAGAACTGCGATTGCGTAGAATCTATTCCGGTGGGTATAAAATCCGGCCTGAGGAACTGCTGGAAGAAATCCCTGTCATTATCATTTTTACCGGTATTTCCCTGTGCCGTAATGCGTAAGTATTCCGCAGGATTTTTTGCGCGGTGGGTATGGGAAAAGGTTACCCCATGACTATACCCTGATCCATTACTTTCATTTGAGCGGGTGCTAAGTTTATATACTTCCATCAGCCGGTTTATGTTAGTATAAGAGGCATCGCTACGGTTATCATAAAAATTAAGATTTCCCTGATAAGTAAAATTCACCGAATTCTGTTTATCCATCTCATAATCTGCCTGGACACGGAGATTGGGCCTGGTATTCCGGTTGGTAAAAGCATGGGTAGTATTAAAATAGTTTACAGAGTCGGCATATACATTCTGTCTTTTAGCATAACTGTTTCCTGTCAGTTTACTGGCGGCTGTACCTGCATTTATATTGATGGAGGTTTTTTTATTGCGGTAACTGATATTCGCGCCAATATTCGCTTCTCCACGGCTGCCGCCACTGAGTGTTAGTTTCCCTACCCAACCTATCTTACCCTTTTTGGTAACAATATTGATCACGCCTCCTGTTTCCGTTGCATATTGCGGGGGAGGGTTTGTCATGATCTCTATCTTTTCAATACTGCTTCCTGGTAAACTTTCCAGTAGATCCTGTAATTGCTGCGCGGTAAGGTCGGTGGGCTTATCATCAATGAGTATTTTAGGTTCCTTTCCTTTCAATAATATTTTACCGGTAGGGTCATTATTGATAAGCGGCATATTTTTTAACAGCTCGGCTGTAGTAGAACCACTGCTAAGCGCACTCTCTCCCACATTATAAGTTATCTTATCATCCCTGTTTTCGATCAGTGGTTTTTCTGCATATACGATTACTTCTGTCAAGAGAGAAACAGATTCATTCAACCTGATATCGCCAAGGTTAAAATCATATCGCTCGGGGCGGAGATAAATGCTGTCTAAATTAGTGATGGCAAAACCTATGGAATTCACTGTTAAGCGGTAATAACCAAATGGGAGGTTCTCAAATTCAAAGGCGCCATTCTTATCAGCTACCGTTGCCAGGGTTTTTGCAGAGTCGCCCAAACGTGATAGTACAATGCCCGCAAATGCAAGTGGCTTGCCCGACTTATTATCCAGCACATTCCCGATAATAATACCCAACTGCGCTTTTTCTTTGGCAGCATCATGCTGGGCCTGCAGGAAAGTAGGGATACCGGAAATAAGAACCAGGAATAAAAATCTATACATGAAAAGATTGCTTACAGACAAAGTAAGTTATAACCCTGAATTTGTTCAAATAAATATAGATGTATGGTTATTTTTGCAACTACAACCTGTCAACTATGTATATTGTTTATGGAATACCCAACTGCGATACAGTTAAAAAGGCGCTTACCTGGTTACAGACCCACAAAATATCCTATACATTCCACGATTATAAAAAAGAAAGCATTACGCCGGCAAAACTAAAAGCCTGGAGTAAACAGTTGGGCTGGGAAATGATCCTGAATAAAAAAAGCGCTACCTGGCGGGAACTGGGTGCAGCATCACAGGCATCAGTGAACAATGAAAAAGCAGCCATTGCTGTAATGACAAACAATACAAGCATCATTAAACGGCCGGTGATAGAGAAAGGGGAAACAGTGGTGGTGGTGGGGTTTAAAGAAGATGTGTATGAGAAAGTCTTTGCAAAATAACTTGCGAGAAGTTGCGAGACACGAAGCAACCCAATCTGTGTTACACTTAGCATGTGCCGACAATAGCCTAAACGAAACGATTTTCCAACTACGAAAGCGGTCATTCCGATATTTGCAGCACAGGTTGCTTCGTTCCTCGCAAGGACGTAGTTTATTTTAGCAATTCCTTTAGCCTGCTGTTCAGATCCTCACCACGCAAATCCTTAGCGATGATCTTTCCATCAGGATCGATCAGCATATTAGCGGGAATGCTTTGGATACGGTATAACTGCGCTACGGCATTGTTCCAGTATTGCAGGTCGCTTACATGGGTCCAGGTTAAATTATCAGCCTTGATAGCCTGTAACCAGTTGGGTTTAGACTGATCGAGCGATACGCCCAACACGGTGAAATTCTTATTCTTGTAGGTATTATACGCATTCACCACATTAGGGTTCTCCATGCGGCATGGCCTGCACCAACTAGCCCAGAAATCTATCAGCACAAATTTGCCTTTGAAAGAAGAAAGGGATATGGGTTTGTCATTCACATCTTTTTGTGTGAAGTCCAGTGCCTGGGTTCCAACGCCACCAATTTTTGAATCCTCAATTTTCTTTTTTGCATCGGCAATATTATTTTCGATCATCCTTGCAAAAGCGCTTTTTTTTGCGGCAGGTTGCAATTCATTGTAAGTAGATTCGAAGTCATTGATATCGCTGAATATCGGCATCATTACCGACAATACAAAAGGGCTTACTGGTGATGCATTTTTGGCTTTGGTAAACTTCAACGTGGCGTCCAGCGCTTTATTTCTGACACCAGTATACAACTGCATCAGGGAATCTCTTTTCCGGGCATCTTTTTCAGGATTAATGACGGCAGCGAGGTTCCTCAGGTTTTCAAGAAAGGGGATAAACTGTCCCTTAAAAGCCAAAAAATCATCCTGGAGCGTTGAACCTTTTACCTGGATATTCTTAGCATCGTTAATATCGCCGGATATGGTAACTTCATCATTTTGCATAAACAGGTCAACTGATTGTTTATATTCTATAAAACTCACCTGGAATATTCCGGGTTCGTTCAGCTTTCCTTTCAGTGTAAATATCCCATTGATTGCCTGGCCGGTTGCAACGGTCTGGCCATCGTTCCCGTTCAGCATCACAACCTGGGTGCTGTCTTTTA
>JBKJPR010000382.1:0-4184 GCA_046594275.1 Sediminibacterium sp. | reverse complement strand
CGGCTTACGGCAAATAATACGGTGTAAAATTCATATTCTACCAGGCCATAATGCACCAGTAAAGCGCCGCTATGCGCATCTACATTAGGCCAGGGGTTTTTAACTTTTCCCAGTGATTGCAGAATGGGTGGAACAGTTTCATATATCTTCCATACGGTATTCACCAGTTTATCATCGGGCATATGTTTCTTTCCGAATTCCATTTGGGCGGTAAAGCGTGGGTCTGTTTTGCGTAAAACTGCATGGCCATAGCCTGGCACTACTTTACCTGCAGTAAGCGTTTTCTGAACATAGTCTGCGATCTGCTCTTTGCTCGGATCATCGGTTCCCAGTTGTTCCTGCATTTCAAAAATCCATTTAATCACTTCCTGGTTGGCCAGGCCGTGCAAAGGTCCCGCCAGGCCGTTCATGCCTGCCGCATAACTTAAGAAAGGATCACTCAATGCTGATCCCACCAGATGTGTGGTATGCGCCGAAACATTACCCCCTTCATGGTCGGCATGGATTGTCATGTATAAACGCATCAGTTCTTTAAAACTTTCATCTTCAAAACCCATCATATGCGCGAGGTTGCCGGACCAGTCGAGCAAACCATTCGGCTGAATATGTTCGTTGTTCTTATATTTCCTCCGGTAGATATAGGCAGCGATACGGGGCAGGCGGGCAATCAGGTCCATCGAATCATCATAGATCGAACTCCAGTAATCTTTTTTATTAATACCCTTTGCATACTCTTTTGCAAAATTGCTTTCAGTCTGCAGGGCCATCACACCTGTAACAAACATGGTCATAGGATGCGCGCTGAGGGGCAATGCATCTATGGTGGCGAAAACATAATTGGGTACATGGCTCCGGCGCTGCCATACGCTGGTGATATGGTTTACATCATCATCATTAGGCAATTCACCTAACAGCATGAGGTAAAATAATCCTTCGGGTAATGGCTCTCCACCCTCCAGGGCCTTGGGTAGTTTTTGCTGTAATTCAGGAATGGAATAGCCACGGAAACGAATCCCTTCCTGGGCATCTAATAAACTGGTTTCTGTTACCAGGCCAGTAATACCCCGCATACCCTGGTATACCTGGGCCAGGGTTACCTCTCCTACCTTTTTTGTTCCGTGCTCTTTCAGCAGCTCCTTGATTTCTGTATTCGAAGCTTCGGCTTTTGCTTTGAACCGGTCTTTAACTATTCCCATGTCTGCAATTTTATGGTAAACTTTAATAATCAAAGCCTTACTACGCCTTGTCATTAAAGCTTTTATTTTAGCGCTAAAGGTAAAACAACTTGCCCTGCACAGCAAAACAAATAGGATGAAGACGCGGAAATAATGATAAAATCATTTAGGCGCTTTGCGGTACAGGTATATGACCACAAATACAAATAACATATTCGGTATCCAGGCGGCCAGGAGCGGCGGCAGGTCACCTTTAGTGGAAAAAATAGTAGAGAAGCGGTCCGTTATAATGAATAAAGCCGCAGTCACAAAACCAACAGCCAGATGCACTCCACTGCCACCACGTACCTTGCGGCCTGCAACTACTGCGCCTATCAGGGTTAGCAGGAGTACCGTAACACAGGTAGCATCCCGCCGGTATCTTTCCACTTTCAGGTCATTCAACCCTTCAGAGCCGCGCAGTTCCTCGAGCCTGATAAAGCGGGCGAGTTCCGGTGAAGTGAGTTTATCCTTGGTATATTTATCCCGACTGAGATCATAGGGTTTGAAATTGAAATTCATCATTTTCGTCATCTCCATAGATACCTGTTCCCGTAAGGGTTGCAGCTTACGGTCGATAACGGATTCCAGTCTCCATTTTTTAGTGGCAGTATCCCAGGAGATCACATCAGCCCTTGTATTCTGCACCACCCTGTCGCCCTCCACCCGGTAGAGAAAAAGAGGCCCCCCCCTTTTAGCCAATGTATCATAGGCATAGATACCGGCATAGGTAAACGAGTCAATACGGAGATAGATATTACTACTGGTATTCAATAAGGCATTATAGGATGAGTTTCCATCAATATACTTAGCCTCAAAATTGCCCCTTACCTGGTTGGCCCTTGGCACTACATATTGATTGGCGAACCATAACATAACAGCCAATATGCTGCCACCAATCCAGTATGGACGAAGCCAGCGGCCATACGTTGTTCCACTGGCGAGTATGGCAATAATCTCACTGCGGCCGGCCATTTTAGAAGTAAAGAAAATGACCGCAATAAATACAAATAAGGGGAATAAAAGGGCGATAATATGCGGGATAAACCCGAAATAATAATCTGTAATGATCCGTTTGAACCCGAGTTGCGACTTAACAAAATCATCAGTCTTCTCACTTACATCTACCACCACCGCGATAATGGAAAACAGGAAAATAGCAAAGAAGAAAGTGGTTAAAAACTTTTTTAGTATGTACCAATCTATTTTCTTCATTGTGGTGGTGGAACAAATATACAGGCGTATGTTGGAAAGGGGAAATGGGAAAGGTTAAAATAGTGCTTCAGGGAATTGAATATCGAACAGATGAACAGGGAACATCGAATGTCGAAGTAAAGAAATTACTTCGACATTCGATGTTCCTTGCTCAATATTCATCTATTCTAAAGCCTTTGCTTAACCATCGCGATCATCTCCGTTTTCCAGGAGCTGAAATCTCCCTGCAGGATATGCTTTCGCGCCTCTCCTACGAGCCATAAATAGAACGCGAGGTTTTGTATGCTTGCCAGTTGAAGGGCCAGTATCTCCTTAGCTACAAACAAATGGCGGAGATAGGCTTTGTTATAGTATTGACTGATTTCGCAGGGTAAGCCGGGATCAATAGCAGAAAAATCGGATGCCCATTTTACATTGCGGATATTGATCACCCCCTGCGTAGTGAAAAGCATACCATTTCGTCCATTACGGGTGGGCATTACGCAGTCAAACATATCAATGCCGAGATCAATGCATTCGAGAAGGTTCCAGGGTGTGCCTACGCCCATTAAATAACGGGGCTTATCTTCTGGTAAGTTATCACAACAGTGTGCCGTGAAGTCATACATCATCTCTTCCGGCTCTCCCACACTCAGTCCACCTATCGCATTGCCAGTAGCGCCTTTGGATGCAATGTATTCACAGGATGCTTTCCGCAGATCCTTATAGGTACTTCCCTGCACAATGGGAAACAGGTTCTGAGTGTACCCATATTTATCCGGCGTTTCATCCAACCGCTGAAAACACCGGTCCAGCCAGCGGTGCGTAAGATCCATGCTTGTTTTTGCATACTTATAATCGCTGGGATAAGGCGGGCATTCATCAAAAGCCATGATGATATCTGCACCTATGCTACGCTGTATATCCATAACCAGTTCAGGCGTAAACAAATGCCTGCTGCCATCAATATGCGATTGGAACATTACCCCTTCTTCTTTGATCTTGCGGTTCGCGGCCAGTGAGAACACCTGGTAACCACCACTGTCTGTAAGTATTGGGCCGTCCCATCCATTGAATTTGTGCAGTCCGCCCGCTGCTTCCAGCACCCCTGTTCCGGGCCGCAGGTATAAATGATAGGTATTGCCCAGGATGATCTGGGCCTGCACATCCAGTTTTAACTGTTGTTGTGTAACCGCTTTTACACTACCTGCAGTGCCTACCGGCATGAAGATGGGGGTTAGTATTTCCCCATGCCCGGTGGTTATCTTACCCGCTCTTGCCTTAGAGCTTTTTGCCGTTGCCTCTAACTGGAATGCCAATGCCGCCATGGGGCAAATATAAGGGACGGTTTGTAGTCTATGGTTTGTAGTCTGTGGTTGGGTTTTACAAATAGCCCTTCCCATGTATGATAAACCATAAACAACCACAAACCACAAACCACAGACTACAAACCCTTCTTTTCCACATACCCACAATACAGATACACCAAGAACACACAAACGCTATTTTTGCCGGATGATGATACCAGCCATCTTCTGGACAACTGCTTTTTATGTTTTTTGTACTGTGATAGCTATACAGGTTTTTTATTACCTCTATTTTTTTAGCCGGCTTGCTTTTTATACAGAACCCACAAAAGATACAACGTCCGAACACCCCGTTTCAGTAATAATCTGCGCGCGCGATGAGGCAGCCAACCTGGCAACTAATTTACCCGGTATTCTTGTGCAGGATTATAAGACTACGCATGAAGTAATACTGGTAAATGATAACTCT
>JBKJPR010000197.1:0-2591 GCA_046594275.1 Sediminibacterium sp. | reverse complement strand
CCTGTATTACTGCATTGAATGGCATTGAGCGCCAGGTTGAAATCGGTGATGAAACCTCTTTCTTTAAGGTCCTTCAGGGCATCAATAAGATTATCGTAAACCGGCATATCATTTTTTTCTGAAAGTTACGAATAGATTATTTAGTTTATTTTGAATGTTGAATTTTAAATTTTGTGAGCCTATCACTGCGGGGAAGAACGACGTATCTATCATTAAACATTTAAAATTCAACATTCAAAATAGTAATTAATGAATGACCATACCCTCAATATCCTGCGCCTTGCTTATGGCTGGAACGATGTGCAGCTCTCAGCCATTAACTCCGGACTGATCAATGCAACCTGGAAGGTGACTGCCGATTCGCGGTCTTATGTACTTCAGCAGGTAAATACGCATGTATTTAAGCGCCCCGATCAAATTGATGAGAACCTTGAAATGCTGGCTTCCTATATAGGGGAGAAAGCCCCAGGTTATTTATTTACAGCGCCGGTAAAAACAAAAGAGGGAAAAGGTCTTGTACAAATAGATGATACCTACTACCGGGTATTTGAATGGGTAAATGGTTCGCATACGATTGCTGTTGTTGAAAACACGGGACAGGCTTTTGAAGCTGCCAGCCAGTTCGGGTGTTTTACTGCTTTACTGGAAGGGTTTGATGCACACACCCTCCATATTACATTACCCGACTTCCACAACCTGAATTTGCGTTACCATCAATTTGAAAACGCTCTCCGAAATGGGAACACGCAACGAATGCAGGTTTCAGCCCATACCATTGAAGACTTACAAGCACAGCTATCCATTCTTACCCGTTACAACAACTTTATCAGTCACCCCGAAGCCAGGATACGGGTTACCCACCACGATACCAAGATCAGCAATGTATTATTCAATGAACAGCAAAAAGGGATTTGTGTGATAGACCTGGATACGGTGATGCCAGGTTATTTCCTGAGCGATGTGGGTGATATGCTCCGGACCTATGTGTGCCCTGTTTCGGAAGAAGAAAAGAACCTTGAACGGGTTGTTGTTCGCAAAGAATTCATCATAGCCATCTGTGACGGCTATTTATCAGCCATGGGAGAGAAGCTGAGTTCTTTTGAAAAGGATCATTTCTATTTTGCCGGCGAAATGCTGATCTATATGCAGGCCCTGCGTTTCATGACTGATTACCTGAATAATGATGCTTATTACGGAAGCAGTTACCCGGGGCAAAACGGGGTGAGAGCGGAGAACCAGGTGCGGTTGCTGGAAGTGTTTCAGCAATGTCTTTGAAATATCGAAAAGATGAACACTGAATGTCGAAATATTACGCTACAACTTCGACATTCAGTGTTCGATATTCATCTGTTCGATATTTTCAGTACTCTTCTCCCATACAAAAATCCGGTTTCCTCATTTTCCATTTCCCTCTTGTAAAATCCGGGATATGCTGCAGTTGCCCGCCTTCGGCGATGGATTTTTCGGATAGGGGGGTGATGGCGTACCAGGTAGCAAGGTCGTATACATCCATGGGGAACGGGGTTTTTCGCTTGATGCATTCGATAAAAGCATGGTCTACAAAAAAGTCCATCCCGCCATGACCGGACCCCTCGGCCAGTTTTTCATATTTTTTCCAGAGGGGATGGTCATGTTCCTTCATGTATTTTTCGGTGTTTTCCCATTGGTGTGGTTTGGGGCTTTTGCCTTCAAAATAGATCATACCGGCATTGAATTCGCCGGCATGGTTATCCTGCCAGATGCCTTCAGTGCCCTGTACCCGGAAACCTAGATTGTATGGTCGTGGCGAACTGGTATCATGGGTAAGCACAATGGTCTCGCCATTCATGGTCTGGATCTGTGTAGTAACGATATCGCCCAGCTTAAATTTTATTTTCGCATTGGGGTGATTTTCACCACCTTTAGGATGGTTAACTATATATTTATGCAAGCCTCTGGATTTGGTGGCTATCGAAGAAAGACGCGTAAGCAGGTTACCGCGGTTAACATCAATCATCAGGGCAGCCGGGCCGAGGCCATGGGTTGGATATAATTCACCATTACGGTCAACCGAGTGCTGGGTGCGCCATTTTGCTTCGCTGTAACCTTTGGCGCCAAATTCAACGCCGGAGTTGTAAGGGTTAATGCCGTCATTGAATTTTACACCACGCAGATCATGTTCATAGCCTCCCTGTAAATGAAGCAGTTCGCCAAACATGCCTTTGCGGACCATATTGTACACTGCCAGCACATCGCGGCGGTAGCAAACGTTTTCCAGCATCATCACCGGGATCCCGGTTTTTTCGCTGGCATTCACCATATCCCAGCAATCCTGCAGCTTAATAGCGCCACAGACCTCCACACCGGGAATTTTACCGGCGTTCAGGGTATCAATCACCTGTGGGGCATGCCATTCCCAGGGGGTGGAAATGATAACTGCATCAATATCAGTGCGTTTGAGAAGGTTCAGGTAGTCTTTAGTACCGTTGCCAAAGGTTAGGGCGGGTTTTTTACCGGCGGTGGCGATCTGTTTCTGAGCCATGGCCATCATCTGGCTATCCGGGTCGGCCATGGCAATCAGTTCTACATCATCGCGCTGCAACATCATGGCC
>JBKJPR010000153.1:0-10806 GCA_046594275.1 Sediminibacterium sp. | reverse complement strand
GGTGGTGGGGCCGGGGGCAGTTTGCCAAATAATGCAGGCCCCTGTTACCATGCCGACTGCGACAATTTCCGTTTAGTAGATGAGCAGGGAATGAAAAATACTGTTCGTTTCAGTGCGATGTTATTGTATGGTATTGCTGACGCCAAAGAAATAAAGGCCAAACACTTCACAGACGAAGAAACACGCGATTTCCTTTTAAAGAATAACCTGAAAGAGCCTTTGCAGATAGCAGGAGAATGGCGCTGGAAGGATTGATAGTGGACCGATGAATACCGAACAAGGAATGACGGAATTATTTACTTCATCATTCCTTGTTTCTTATTCTTCTGTTCAATATTCCTACTCCCTTTCCCTTTCCATCATCCCACCTTTTCTGCACATACACTGATAACCATACGCTGATCACCGCTGTGATTATTCCGCCTCCTACATCCAGCGGAAAATGTTGCGCAAGGTAAATCCTTGAATAACCAACAAGTGACCCTAACAGAAAACCAACAGGAACGATCCATTTATTATTTAGTACGGCACAAGCCAGTAAAAAAATAGAAAATGCTGTAGCTGTATGCCCTGATGGGAAAGTATAGTTAGTCAATAACTCAACTCCGTTAACAGTATGAATTAAAATATTCTCTGTAATGGTAATAGCTGAAGTTGGCCTGAGCTGGGCCGGGATGATGAAATTTTTCAAACCCTGCGTTATCACCGTAGAAATAATCATGGTAGCAATTAAAAGCGCCATCTTATTTTTCCTGTATGCGAAGAAAAGCAGCGCCACTATTATCCACACACCACCATCACCCATGTTAGTGCATAACTCAAAGAAACGGTCGGCTGATGGCCCAAGGTCATCATTCAGCCATAGGAAAAAATCTACTTTGCCCATGATCAATGACGTGATGATCAAAGCCAAACCCGTTACGGAAGAAAGCACCATTCCGGTGATAAAATTCTTAGAAGGGTAAGAACGTACTATTTCCATGTGAATTGGCTGCTTTATACAAATCTAAGACTTGTATGGCATTTTGAATATAGCTTAAAAAAATGATACCGCCGCTAATGGCAGAGCCTCTCATTTAAAAACCAGGATAAGTATGAAAAAGTTACACGATTCCCGCTAATTCGAGACTTCGTTTTTTAAGGTTAATGATATCCAGGTTGTCAATGATGGGCTCAGCCGTTAAGATAAGGGATGTGCCGTTTTCTTTCCACCATTGTTCATCTAACAGCCGGTTCACATGCAATACCCCGATCAGGTATTTTCTTTCGGCCTCAGCATGCCATTCCTCTATCCATTCAAATTTTTCCCTGGGGATATATTTCCAGTCGTCGAAACTCACATATACTTTCAGGTAATATTCCGTTGTCAGTTCATGGGGTATATGGTGATATAGTTTTTTGTATTCATAACGGTAATTGTAGCGCAACGCGGCAATATCACTCAATACTGCGGAGGCAGTGGGGAGACTTCCGGCGCCTTTACCGTAAAAGAACTGTTTATCCGCGAAACCACTTTCTATCACCACACCGTTGTATTCATTTTTTACAAAGGATAAGGGTTCATCATGCTTCACAAACTGTGGCAATACAAAAGCGGCCACTTTGCCGTTGCTGAGTTTTTTGGCCTGTGCAATGAGCTTAATGTCAAAGTTTTTTTCTTTGGCAACCACTGCATCGCTTATCTGGATATTCTGGATTCCTGTAAACAGGATATTGTTGGGATGCTCTACAATTCCATAAGCATGGTTAAGCAGGATGGCCCACTTATTAACAGCATCATATCCCTCCACATCAAGTTTGGGATTGCTTTCGGCAAAGCCTAACTGTTGTGCAAGTATCAAAGCGGATTGAAAGTCTAATTTATCCTCGAACATTTTGGTCAGGATGAAATTAGTGGATCCATTCACAATGGCTTTGATGGAATGCAGCAGGTCATTGTCATAATACTCTTCCAGGTTACGTATCACCGGGATAGAGGCACAGGCGGCAGCTTCACATAAGAATGACTGTCCTGTTTCCTGTTGTAACTGTAGTATTTCAGGCAGGTGTTCTGCGATCATTTTTTTGCTGGCGCTTACTACGGCTTTGCCGTTCCGTAAAGCGATCGATACAATTTCGAAAGCTGCGTTGGAATCATCGATCACTTCCACTATCACATTGATGTCTTCATCAAATAAAAGGGCTTCTTTTTCGGTGGTAAAAAGTGAAGCCGGTGCATTTCTTGGCTTCGCTGGATTTTTGATACAAACTTTCTTTATACTGGCCTTCAGCGAAGGCGTTTGCTGTAATACTTTGTATAAGCCTTCCCCAACTACACCAAAACCAAATAATCCGATCGTTAACTGTTTATGTGCTTCCATTGCTTTTTTAAGTATGCCCTCGTTTAATTGCGTGATTGAATATGAAATTTGTTTTTAGTTTCAGGAAATAGTATCCTACAAAATTAATCGACTTTCTATTTTATGGCCAAATCTAATTATTAAATGGCTACCGGGTTTAATTGCTGAATACGGGTTTCAACCCTGAGTGACTTTCTGTTTTTTGCCACAGTTTCAAAAGCCTGAGCCAGGTCGTTTACCAGGTCCTCCGCTTCTTCCAGGCCTATGGATAAGCGTATAAGGCTGTCCGAGACACCTGCAGCCCGCCTTCTATCAACGGGAATGGATTTATGGGTCATGTTTGCCGGATGTGATATCAGGCTTTTAATGCCTCCCAGGCTTTCTGCCAGCTTGAAAAGTTTCGTTTGTGTTACAAATTGAACGGCTGCTTCTTCTGTATCTTCTTTCAGGCTGAACGATACAATTCCTCCAAAACCTTTGGATTGTTTCCTGGCAATAGCATGGTTGGGATGCGCAGGTAAACCCGGGTAGAATACTTTCTCTACTAAAGGATGTTGTTCTAAGAATTCTGCTACCGTTAAAGCGCTGGTACAATGTTGTTTGATCCTGAGATGTAAGGTTTCTATTCCGCGTATCACCAGCCAGCTATCAAATGGGGCCAGTATGGCGCCACAGGCATTTTGAATGTATTTGATTTTATCACCCAGTTCTTTGTCTTTGGCAACTACCAGCCCCGCTATCAGGTCGCTATGGCCGCCCAGGTACTTGGTGGCGCTGTGTACAACAATATCAGCTCCCAGTGCAAGTGGTTGTTGCAATACGGGTGAAGCAAAAGTATTATCTACGCAAAGCAGGCAGCGGTGCGCTTTAGCTACTTTGGCAATGGCTTCAATATCCGATATTTTCAAGGTAGGATTGGTCGGTGTTTCCAGCCAGATGAGCTTGGTTTTGGGTGTAATGGCATTAAACACATTCTCTACGTTTGAGGTATCAACGTAAGTCACTTTGATACCGAATTTCTCATATACATTCGTGAACAGGCGGAAAGCGCCACCGTAAATATCATCTACTGCCAGTATTTCATCACCGCTTTGGAGTAGTTTAACAATGGCGTCAATGGCTGCCAGGCCACTGCCGAATGCAATACCAACCGCGCCTTTTTCCAACTGCGCAATCAATTGTTCCAGTGTGGCCCTTGTTGGGTTACCGGTGCGGGCATAGTCATACCCTTTGTTCACGCCCGGCGCTTCCTGTACAAAAGTGGAGGTCTGGTAAATGGGTACGGAGATCGCTCCTGTCAGGGGATCAACCGGAATACTGTGGATCAGTTCTGTAGCTGTACTCATGTTAAAAAGTTTGCCCCCCAGCTCTCTCAAGAGAACTAAGAGTGTTAAGAATTTTTGTAAAAATTCTGACTTAAAACTTAACAAGAGAAGCGAGTGAGAGTACTTAGCGGAATATTTTTTTACCCCATATAACTCCCCCTTTAGGGGGCTGGAGGTACTCTAACTTATCTCTCCACGCTGTTGCGTGGTCGGAGTTGGCACCTTCATACAATTGAGTGAACTGTATGGGTTGCCAAGGCTTCATCGGGCCAAAATCCCTCTGCCTTTCTTGATAAGTAATATTGAAAGAACTGGTACAAAAGTAAAGCGGAAAGCTTCAAACTGCCAAATTGAAAAATAAAAAAAATGCCTTAATCTCCTGAAATGCTTATTCAGTAATGATTACAGACAATAAAAAAAATTAACTAACAAATGTTCAGTCACAACTTTCCGGCTTGTTAGTTGTTCTTATCTTTACGATCCTTTATGGCAAAAACAGTAAAAACCACCGTGAAAATACCTGCCCCCGCAGAAGAATTTATTGAAGTATTTGGTGCAAGGGAACACAATCTTAAGAACATTGATATTTCTATTCCCAAGAACAAACTCGTTGTATTTACCGGCGTAAGCGGGAGTGGGAAATCCTCGCTTGCTTTTGATACTATTTACAATGAAGGACAGCGCCGTTACATGGAAAGCTTCAGTGCTTATGCGCGGCAATTTATGGGTGATATGGAGCGCCCTGATGTGGACAAGATCACCGGGCTCTCACCTGTTATTTCTATTGAACAGAAGACTACCAATAAAAACCCTCGCTCTACGGTAGGCACGGTAACAGAAGTATATGATTTTCTGCGGTTATTATTTGCCAGGGTAGGGGAGGCCTACAGTTATAATACCGGCAAGAAAATGGTGAAGTTCAGTGAAGAGGAAATTGTTGAGAATATTTTCGCAAAATTCAAAAATAAAAAAATAACGTTACTGGCGCCACTTATCCGTGGACGAAAAGGACATTACCGTGAACTGTTTGAAGACATCCGTAAAAAAGGGTTTTTAAAAGTGCGGGTGGATGGTGATGTGATGGATCTGACCCCAAAACTCCAGGTTGACCGTTATAAGATCCATGATATAGAAGTGGTAATAGACCGTTTGCAGGTGACTGATGATATGAAAGTGCGTTTGAGCCAGAGTGTACAGCAGACTCTTAAAATGGGTAAGGAGTTAATGTTCTTATTAGTCAACGACCTGAATAAAACTGTCCAGTACTCCAAACAACTGATGTGTGAAGATTCCGGGATCAGTTACGAAGAGCCATCGCCCAATGCATTTTCTTTCAACTCGCCTTATGGCGCCTGCCCTGGCTGTAAAGGGCTGGGTAATGTGTACACCATTAGCATGGAAGCGGTATTGCCGGATAAAAAACTGAGTATAAAAGAAGGAGGTATCGCACCTTTAGGCGAACAGCGTGACGCGTATATGTTTCGAAGTGTGGAAGTACTCGCTAAGAAAAATAAAATCAGCTTAGACAAACCGATTAAAGACCTTACACCTGCTGCCTTAAATATTTTATTATATGGAAATGCGGAAGGAAGTTCACTGGAAATTGCTGACCTGGACGAGAACGTCATAGGGCAACCTTATGAAGGAGAATTCGAAGGGATCATCCCTATGCTGAAACGGTGGTTTGCAGGGGCCAGTAGCAGCGAAGGCTTGCGCGAGTGGGTGGAGAAGTTCATGGAACTAAAACGTTGTCCCACCTGTAACGGTGCCCGTTTGAAAAAAGAAAGCCTTTGGTTCAAAGTGGATGAGAAGAATATTGCAGAGTTGAGTGATTTGAATCTCGATAAACTGCACGCATGGTTTTCCGGTGTGGAACAAAGACTGAGCCATAAACAGAACCAGATAGCCAAAGATATCCTCAAGGAAATAAGAGAGCGTGTACAATTCTTACTCGATGTTGGATTGACCTATCTTTCGCTCAACCGGCCCTCGCGCAGCCTTAGTGGGGGTGAATCACAGCGTATCAGGCTGGCTACACAGATCGGGTCGCAGTTACAGGGCATCACCTATATTTTGGATGAGCCTTCCATTGGTTTGCACCAACGGGATAACCAGCAATTGATTGTGGCTCTACAGAACCTGCGCAATATTGGTAACAGTGTTCTGGTGGTGGAGCATGATAAAGATATTATGATGGCTGCCGATCACCTCGTGGATATAGGACCTAAAGCAGGCCTTTACGGCGGGCATATTGTTGCAGCAGGTACACCACAGGAAGTGTTACAGAGTAAATCAGAAACTTCTCTTTACCTGAGTGGAAAAAAAAGTATACAAGTACCCAAAGAAAGGCGGCCGGGAAATGGAAAGCTGCTGGAACTGAAAGGCGCAACGGGTAATAACCTGAAAAATGTAGATGCAAAATTTCCCTTAGGCAAACTGATCGTGGTAAGCGGGGTGAGTGGCAGCGGTAAATCAACTCTGATCAATGAAACACTGTATCCCATCCTGTCGAAACACTGTTATAACAGTCGTGTTACACCCATGCCGTTCAAGAGTATTAAAGGACTGGAACATATTGATAAGGTGATCGAGATCGATCAATCGCCTATTGGCAGAACGCCACGCAGCAACCCGGCTACCTATTGTGGTTTTTTTACAGAGATCAGGACCTTGTTTGCGGCGATACCGGAAGCCAAGATACGCGGCTACAATGCCGGCCGCTTTTCTTTCAATGTAAAAGGAGGGCGGTGCGATGTTTGTGAAGGTGGCGGCATGCGTGTGATTGAAATGAATTTTTTGCCGGATGTATATGTGCATTGTGAAAAATGCAATGGTAAAAGGTACAACCGGGAAACCCTGGAGATACGGTACAAAGGAAAATCAATCAGCGATGTATTGAATATGACGGTAGATGAAGCCTGTGAATTCTTTCAACCCATAGCGTACCTGTACCGAAAAATAAAAGTATTGCAGGATGTGGGACTGGGCTATATCACACTCGGGCAATCTGCTGTAACCCTTAGTGGTGGTGAGGCGCAGCGGGTGAAGCTCGCTACAGAACTTGGTAAGAAAGATACCGGAAAGACATTTTATATATTGGATGAGCCCACTACCGGACTGCATTTCCAGGATATACAGCATTTACTCGATGTGTTGAATAAACTAGTAGACCGCGGTAATTCAGTATTAGTGATTGAACATAATTTAGACGTGATTAAAGTAGCCGATCATATCATTGACCTTGGCCCTGAAGGAGGCGATGGTGGTGGCAGGATATTATTTGAAGGAGAACCGGAGAAAATGGTCAACCATACCAAAAGCCACACTGCCCGATTCCTGAAAACAGAATTGGGATTATAGGATGTACTCAGCAGGAGGGAAATAACTCCACTTTCATTTACAGAAGTGATCACCTTCCTGCTTGCAGTCGATATTTTTCCATTTAAATTAATTAATCAGGGTAAGCATTAAACAATATCGCCCCTCATCATCTCCACATGTTCAATTCCATCTTCAAGGTACATATTTCCGGTCTGCACAAAACCAAATGATTCATAGAATTTCCTGAGATAGAGTTGCGCGCCAATCCTGATGGTTCCTTCTCCAAATAATTTCCTGCATGCATCAATAGCATGGGCCATTAATAGTTTACCAGCACCCGTTCCCCGATAAACAGGTGAACTGATGATTCGGCCGATTGACATTTGCTCATAGGCCAGTCCCTTCGGTAACAACCGGGCATATGCTACCAAATTTTCAATATCCCATATCATTAAATGATGAGCGTGCTGGTCCTTATTATCTGCATCCTGGAAAACACAGTTCTGTTCCACCACAAACACTTCATTGCGTAAGCGGATGATGGCATACAATTCATCCGGACTCAGTTCAGAGAAAGGCTTGTAATAGATGGTGAATAGTGGTTGAGACATTCCGATGGTTTTATGTGTGGATTAGAAAGTTAGTGGCACAAAAATAACGGTAGTACCACAATTATTTCACACCTTTGCCACTTTAATGAAATAGTTTATTTTTTATATACGATTCCAGATCATGTCAAAAAGAGTAGCTATTATTGGTGCAGGACCCGCCGGGTTAACGGCTGCTTATTTGCTTGGGAAAGCGAACCAGGAAGTAGTGGTGTTTGAAAAAGACCCAAAATATGTAGGCGGTATCTCACGCACAGAAACGTACAAGGGTTATCATTTTGATATTGGCGGTCACCGTTTCTTTTCCAAATCGCAGGAAGTGGAAGATTTCTGGACTGAAATATTAGGCGATGAGATGCTTGAGCGGCCACGCAGTTCCCGTATCTATTATAATAAAAAATTCTTCACCTATCCATTGGCAGCATTTGAAGCATTGAATAAACTAGGCATTATCGAAAGCGGTTTATGTGTTTTGAGTTATGGTAAAGCCAAACTATTTCCCGTAAAAAACCCAACCAATTTTGAAGATTGGGTAGTTAACCAGTTTGGCAGGCGGCTTTTCAATATTTTTTTTAAGACCTATACTGAAAAAGTATGGGGTATTCCCTGTAAAGAGATCTCAGCCGACTGGGCTGCGCAACGTATCAAAGGATTATCGCTTAGCAGCGCTATCTGGAATGCTTTGTTCAAACCCAAGGCTGGTGGTAATAAAGATAAAGTGATCAAGACGTTGATCGATTCTTTCCGGTATCCAAAATACGGACCCGGCATGATGTGGGAGGCCTGTGCCGCCAAAAGTAAAGCGATGGGCGTGCAGATTGAGATGAATTGCGGGGTAAAAGATATTGCTACTGCCGATAAAAAATGGTCAGTTCATACAACGGATGGAAGAATCATTGATGGGTTTGATTATGTATTGTCCTCAGCCCCTATGCGCGAACTGATCGCTCATGTATCACCAAAGTTTCCTGAACATGCCTTTTCTTCTTCTCAACATTTGGGATACCGCGATTTTTTAACCGTTGTGCTGATCTGTAAAGATGAAGATGCCTTCAGTGATAACTGGATATACATTCATGACCCGAGTGTAAAAGTGGGGCGTATCCAGAATTTCAAATCATGGAGCCCGTTTATGGTGCCTGATGCTGCGATGGCCTGCTATGGCCTGGAATATTTTTGTTTTGAAGGCGATGGATTATGGACCAGCAGCGATGAAACCCTGATTAACCTGGCAAAAAAAGAAATTGAGCAGATCGGTTTAACAACCCCCAGCGCGGTGGTAGATGGATACGTAGTTCGTCAACCCAAAGCTTATCCAGTGTATGACCAGACCTATAAAGAGAACGTAGAAGCGGTGCGCGAAGCGCTGAAAGCCTATCCCGGCCTGTACCTTGTAGGTCGTAACGGTATGCACAAATACAATAACCAGGATCATAGCATGATGACTGCTATGCTGGCCACCAAGAATATCATTGCCGGAAAAGAAGTGTATGATCTATGGGATGTAAATGAAGACGCAGAATACCATGAGGGAGGAGAACGTGGAGCAGAGCCGGTGGAGAAAGTATTGGGGCGAATGGTGCCGAGGAAAATTAAGAATTAAGAATTAATAATTCTAAGCCGCAGATGCGCAGATTTTTTATCTGCACATCTGCGGCTTGTTTTTTGGAACTTATAAAATCATCTTCCGGCAACACCTGGCACGACAGCCAGACTTTCATTTCCGCTTTCACTTACTGATTGTACCGCAAAAAAATAGTTGTCTTTGGAATAGGGTAAAGTATATTCAGTTAGTGTGGTGAAGAATTTCTTCTGCCAGAATGCACTGGTCGTCTCGCGCATCATCACATAATAGCCTTTTACTTTTCCGGTTTTGGGAGCTTTCCAGCTAAGGAACGTATAGTTGCTTAACCTTCTCACTTCCACTTTTACTTCTTCAGGCATAGCGGGCGCTTTGGCTAAATTGGCCAGGTTGGCAAGGTTCATACCCGTGTTTTTACGCAGGTATTCAAAATCCATGAATTCGGGCAGGTCGCCATACTGGATACCATTCTCTTTGCGTACATCCTGATGCTGGTGATAATAATTTTCATTCATTTCAGTAATACGTATGGCAGCATAACCATTCAATACATAGGGTGTATGATCGCCACCGCGTAAAAACCTGTCGTTACGGTATACCATTACTACTTCCAGGTTTTCAATATAGCGTTCGCTGATTTCTTTTACGTAACGGGCCAGTTGCCTTGCCCTTCCATCATTTTCCAGGCCGAGGTTCCTGATATTGGTGGCAACACGGCCAGTATCCAATACAGACAGGCCTTCGCTGAAAACACGAATCCGCGTATTATCTACAATTTTCGTTTCACTGCTGTTATTACTGCCCATGATATCGTTATTCAGAACAGCTTCAATGCTCCAGCCTTCTATTTTAGCTTTTTTGGCCATGACATCGGCACCCAATAAACCTTGCTCTTCGCCGCTTACCGTTACGAAAATAATAGTGGCCGGAAAAGCATGTTTACTCAGTATCCTGACACATTCCAAAACGGCAGCACAACCGCTGGCGTCATCATTGGCACCGGGGGCATCACCTATACTGTCTGTGGGGCTGCTACGCATATTGTCAAGATGCCCGCTGATCAGGAAGATGCGTTTATCATAGGGATCTGTTCCCTTTAATGTGGCCACAACATTGCCTAAAACTATATCACGACTCACTCTCCGGTTATCGGCCTTGTAAGTGATTGTATCAATGAACGCAGTTAAACGGCCATTGCTTTGTTTGGAAAAATCGTTGAACTTACCCAGAACCCAGTCTCTTGCGGCGCCAATACCACGCGTGGGGTTGCTTTGTGTGCTCAGGGTATTGCGCGTACCCAGGCTCACCATTTGTAAAATATAGGATTGCAAAGAATCGGCAGAAACTTCTTTTACCATTTTGTCTATCTCAGGGTCCCGGTTAATGGTGATCTGTGCAAAAGACACCTGGAACAAAAATACCAGGATAAAAATTGAAAATATTTTTCGCATGGAGTATGGTTGAAAGATAAAGTTAATGACAACGGGGGATTGGCAGGTAAGATTTTAATGAGTGAGGGGGGTGAGTGGTGAGTGGTGAGTGGTGAATGGTGAGTGGTGAATGGTGAGTGGTGAATGGTGAGTGGTGAGTGGTGAGTGGTGAGTGGTGAGTGGTGAGTGGTGAGTGGTGAG
>JBKJPR010000125.1:0-2972 GCA_046594275.1 Sediminibacterium sp. | reverse complement strand
CCAGGTTCATTACCTGTGTCTTTGTCTTCTCATGAAAGTCGAGGTCGACGGAAACACCAATATTGGCAACTCTTACCCCAAAAGTATAAAACCTCTTAAATATAGATCGAAACATTGGATCTTGTTTTGGCTGCCGGTTGTGAAATTACGCTTTGGAATTTTAATTGCAGCAGGCATATCCCAAAAACCATCCCAATAGGCATTAAACAATATCCTCTTTTGCAAAATCTCGGTTAACAAGCTATTTTTGAACCCGTATGAATAAGTTCCTGATAGTTGGCCTGGGTAATATTGGCGAGGAATACCGCCACACACGCCATAATATAGGTTTTGATGTGGTGAGCGCTTTTGTATTGAAACACAGTGGTTTCTTTAAAACAGACAGGCTGGCCGAAGTGGCTGAAGTGAAATGGAAGGGTAAGCTCTTTATCTGCATCAAACCCAACACCTATATGAACCTGAGCGGAAAAGCGTTTAAATACTGGATGGATAAGGAGAGGATAGAAACACCCTCCACCCTCACCATAGTAGACGATCTTGCCCTCCCTCTCGAGAAGATCCGTTTACGTGGCTCAGGCAGCGATGCGGGACACAATGGTCTCAGAGATATACAACTTACCCTTGGTACGGACCAATACCCAAAATTGCGGTTTGGTATAGGGAATGACTTTCCCAGGGGAACACAAGTAGCATTTGTACTGGGTAAATGGCAACAGCCGGAGATACCCATTGTAGCGCAAAAAATAGCCAAATGTTGCGAAATTATTGAGTCATTTGCTGCTATTGGCCTGGAAAAGACCATGAGTTCAGTAAATAACCTGTCATTTGAATAATAAATGAACCTGTTTAGCAGTTATATGTTTTCGGAAATATAATACAAGTAGCCCGATCCGTATCCCCGGTTGTAACCGGTTAGTAAATAAGCTATTTGGTTACTATTTTAAATTGAACCACTATGAAGATTTTTTGTGTAGGCCGTAATTATGCGGATCATGCAAAAGAATTAGGCAATGATGTTCCCGAAGAGCCTGTTATTTTCATGAAGCCAAAGACTGCCCTTATGCAGTCGAATGCCCCGTTCTATTATCCTGAATTTTCAAACGAACTTCATTACGAAGCCGAGGTTGTATTACGTATCTGTAAGAATGGCAAGTATGTAGAAGAGGAGAATGCCGAAAAATATTATGATGCCTTCACCATAGGTATCGATTTTACCGCAAGGGATATACAGAACGAATTAAAGAAAAAGGGGTTACCCTGGGAAAAGGCCAAAGCATGGGATAATTCGGCGGTCATCGGCAAATGGGTCAGCTTCACGCCTGAACTGCGAAAGCAACCTATCCAGTTCTCTTTACAGAAGAACAAAGAAACCGTACAGCAGGGTAATACAGAAGATATGACCTTTTCCTTCAACGAGATTATATCGCATATCTCCAATTATTTCTCACTCAATATCGGCGATCTGATATATACCGGCACCCCTGCCGGTGTGGGTGAATGTGTAACAGATGATCTGTTGGAAGGGTACTATCAAAAAGAAAAAATGTTTGCCCTCGAGATCAAGTAACGGGAATGACCTATTATTGCCGAAGATCAACCAGATGCCCGCCAGATGTTGACCCCCGACATATTGTTACATGCCTATAAGCTGATGGTCACTGCCAGGTCCATGACTGATACCTATGATGCTAACCGGCAGGTATGCAAATACGTACATTCCACTTCGCGCGGGCATGAGGCTATCCAGATAGCCACCGGCTTGCAGTTGCTGCCCTGCGATTGGGTAAGCCCGTATTACCGTGATGACAGTATACTTTTGTCAATCGGATTTACCCCTTATGAATTAATGCTGCAGTTGTTAGCTAAACAGGAGGATCCGTTCTCAGGTGGCCGTTCCTATTATTGCCATGCCAGCAGCAGGGATGAGCAAAAGCCTTCCATCATACACCAAAGCAGCGCTACCGGAATGCAGGCAATCCCCACCACGGGTATAGCGCAGGGGATACAGTTTTTAGAACAATCCGGATCTCCTTTGTTAAGGAAAACGCCGGAAGGAAAATTACCCATCGTGGTCTGTTCATTAGGTGATGGAAGTGTATCAGAAGGTGAAGTAAGCGAGGCCCTTCAATTTGCCGTGCTCAAACAATTGCCCATCGTTTATTTGATACAGGATAACCAGTGGAGCATCAGTGCCTCTGCAGAAGAGATACGCACCATGAATGCATATGAATTTGCTGCAGGATTTAAAGGGCTGAAACGTTTACAATGTGATGGAAGCGATTTTATACGCAGTTATGAAACCATGGAGCAGGCAATAGACTATGCGCGCTCTGAACGAAGGCCGGTTCTGGTACATGCTAAAGTGCCCTTGCTGGGACATCATACCAGTGGTGTAAGAAAAGAATTTTACCGTAGCCGGGAGGACCTGCTGAAACATGGCTTATATGATCCGGTTCCCAAACTCAGGTTATTACTTATGGGCGTAGGATACGAGGAACAGGCCATAAACAATACAGAAGCGGAGGCGCTCCAAAAAATAAAGACCGATTTTGCGTCTGCACAGCAGGCGGCAGAACCGGGTATACAGTCTGTAGAAGATCATGTATTTGCACCCACCGCCATCAGGGAAGAAAAAGGGAACCGTACACCCAGGAGCGGTGAAAGAGTAATGATGGTGGATGCGGCATTACATGCCATTGAAGAATTGATGGAAGAATATCCCGAAGCGATTTTGTATGGCCAGGATGTGGGCGCCCGTTTGGGTGGTGTGTTCCGTGAAGCAGCAACCTTATCTGAAAAATTCGGCGCCAGCCGCGTATTCAATACAGCCATACAGGAAGCGTATATTGTTGGCTCCACCGTAGGACTTTCTGCATTAGGGATGAAACCTATTGTAGAGATACAGTTCGCCGATTATATTTATCCCGGCCTGAATCAACTGGTCACCGAAGTGGCTAAATCCTGTTATTTAT
>JBKJPR010000004.1:0-7769 GCA_046594275.1 Sediminibacterium sp. | reverse complement strand
TTCATACACCCATGCACTCTGTATCATTTCCAGGTGGCCCTCGGTGCTTTGTTCGCGGGTGCCGTGGAAATTGGGCAGCTCTAGTATCCATTCCAACAGGTCGGTGAACCGGATACGGTAAATTTTACCTTCCGTAAAGTCACTACCGAAACGTTCATATAGTTTCATGGCTATGTCTTCGTGGTCTTTCCAGTGTATAGGTGGCTCAAAATGACTCATGGTATCAGTTGGAGTTTGAAGTTTGGCGTTATCTTATTCACCCAAAAATTGCGTTTGGTCAGGAAGTGTGATCTCAACCTGGCCTGCACCTGCCTGTAACACACACTGGCAACCCAATCTTGAATTAATACGTGGGTTTACCGCACGGTCTATAAAATCTTCTTCTCTGTCGTTTAGTTCTTCCAGGTAATCCAGACCTTCATCAACATATATATGGCAGGTACTACAGGCACAAACAGCCCCGCAGTTATGGTGAAGATCGATATCGTTATCTAAACAAACCTCCAATAAACTCTGGTCAGGTTGAATATTAGTAAGCGTTACGGTTTCCAGTCCTTTTTGTTCAAATTTTATTTTAATCGTATACATACCTCAGTCCCGGTTGGGCAGGCAAAAGTATCTTAGAAAATGTATTTATTCATTCGAGATTAGAAAAAATTTGCCGGATCAGCCATTTAACCTGTTTTTCCGGGGCCTAGATCAAAGGAGAGGGCTATGCTTTCACTAAGTACCTTGTATATTTTTTCCAGTTGCGGATCTTGTTTCAACAATTGCAGGTGGTTTTCCAGTGTTTGCCGGTCGCCGCGGTAAGCGGGCCCTGCCTGAAAGAGTTTGGGATGTCCTGTTTGTATCGCGCTGGCTGTTTCTTCGATCAAAGGATGAAAAAGGTTGAAATCTATTCCTTCCTTCGAACAATAATCCGCCGCCAGGTGGTACAGGTGATTGGTAAAATTCGAGGTGATAGCCGCCAGCATATGCATTTTAATGCGAAGTATATCCCCTGCTTGTACAACTACAGGTGAAAATATCCTGGCCAGCAGTTCTACCTGCTGGCATACGGTTTCAGAACTGCCATCTATCACTATGGTAGCCGGATTAAGTGTGGTCATGGATCGGCGTATCATTTTCATCGGCCACAGAACACCATACTTTTCGCTCACCTTTTTTAATACTTCTTTTGACACAGATCCGGCAGTATGCAGCACCAGTTTACCCGGGAGTGATAATGCCGCAGCCACTTGGGGCAGGGCATCGTCAGTTACTGCCAGAAGATAGAGATCGGATCGCCCGTTCAAAAGAGAAAGGTCAGAAACAGGAGTAGCCTGTAACTGGTTGGCAAGCGTTGCAGCATGTGCAGGATTTCTGCTGTATACCTCTGCAACCAGGTGTCCTTCTTTGATCAATACACGACCCAATACAGTAGCCACATTCCCCGAACCGATGATCGTAACCTGCATATCTTTGAACTTATGAAGATGAAATTAACGCAAAGGATTCTCATAGGCTACTATAAAACAAAATTAAAAACCATTGGTCTTATTTCTCCCCGGAAAGCAGCAGAAAAAGCATTTGAATTATTTTGTACACCTTATACCGGCAAGCCCAAAAGAAAAGCCCCGCCTGTATTTCAAAAAGCAGAAAAGCTTTTTTTTAAGGCAGATGGCCTGACAATCCGGGGTTTTCGTTGGAACCCGGATCAGCCTAACGGGAAAAAAATATTGATCGTTCATGGCTTCAGCAGCTATGCTTACAAATTTGAAAAATATATAGCGCCTTTACAAAAAGCAGGCTTTGAAGTAATTTTGTTTGATGCGCCGGGGCATGGTACCAGTGATGGCAAGCTGATTAATGCTTATGTTTATAAGGATCTACTGCTAAAGATAGAGGCTTTGTATGGACCCCTCTATGGCATCATGGGCCATTCACTGGGTGGGCTTGCTGCCGCACTTGCTTTTGAAGAATTAGGCGGGCAGGAAAACCGGAAACTGGTATTGGTAGCGCCCGCAACTGAAACAGAAAGGGCCATTGCAAATTTTTTTAAGATCATTCCCCTGGATGAAAATGTAAGACAGGAGTTCAGGCAACTGGTTGTTGAACTGGCTGGTAAACCAATACATTACTATTCGGCAGGCCGTGTTATCAAAAACATCCAGTACCCGGTACTTTGGGTGCATGATACGCACGATACTGTATGCACATTTGAAGATGTAAAACCGCTATTAGACATGGATCTACCGCATGTTACCTTCCTGATCACAGAACAATTAGGACACAGTAATGTGTATAAAGACAAAGCAGTGAGTAAGGCGATCATACAGTTTTTTACTGTCTAAAGGAAAAAGCCCGCTGGCAGCAAGCTTTTCCCTTCATTAATCTTTAGTCTTTATTCTTTCCCTTACGCCGTTTTTCAACAGTCACAGTCCCAAGTCCACCGTACTTTGAAAAATGCACCTTGTTATCTCTCCAGATATCATCGTCTGATTCCCGGTATACTACACGCCTTGGCTGGTTATATACAACAATGGAAGGAGGCAGAATATCTATATTAGTCCATGAACCATTTTTCGGATACCAATACCTGTCTGCAGCGGGGTTATAATAAACATTGGCCGAGGGATAATAATAATATTGTCCTTTCTTCCATTCTTTGTCTTTTTTCTTTTTTCCCCAGGCTTTTGCATGCGGTGGCTGTGCATCAGTCTGTAAGCCGATTGTGGTAAGCGCAAAAGCTATTACCGTAATGACAAAAATTCGTTTCATATAATAAGATTTGTTACATCTACCTATAAGACCATTATCGTGCCAGATGGGAAAAAGATGGTAAAAAAGTTTTAACATTTTTTGTGTTTTGATCCTTTCACCTAATATTGCAGGGGAACACTGGGTAGTTTCACTTTCAGCAGTAAGATTTTTCTAAGGTGTTCTTCCATCCAGAAAATTCAATAAAAGGCCCACCAGGAGTGGATTTCAGGCTATATGGCAAAAAATTTACTGATCGTTGAGTCACCGGCAAAGGCAAAAACCATAGAAAAGATCCTCGGGAAAGAATTTGAGGTGAGAAGCTGTTATGGCCATATACGCGACCTGGAAAAGGATGATATGGGTATTGATGTAAACAATCATTACCAGCCCAGGTATAAAGTGCCCGCTGATAAAGAGAGGGTGGTAAAAGAATTAAAACAAATGGCCAGTAAAGCCGATGAGGTCTGGCTGGCATCGGATGAGGACCGCGAGGGCGAAAGTATTAGCTGGCACCTGGCAGAGGTATTGGGCCTGGATCCGAACGAAACCAAACGGATCGTTTTTCATGAGATCACGGCACCGGCAATCAAAAAAGCGGTAGAGAATCCACGCAGAATCAATATGAACCTGGTGAATGCGCAACAGGCGAGACGCGTACTCGACCGCCTGGTAGGTTTCGAACTCAGCCCTGTTTTATGGCGTAAAATAGGAATGCAGCGTAGCTTGAGTGCAGGGCGTGTACAAAGTGTGGCAGTACGATTGATCGTGGAAAGAGAAAGGGAAATCAATAATTTTATTCCTGAAAGCAGCTATAAGGTAGAAGCATTTTTTATTGCGGCAGACATCAATCATAAACAGGTAACTTTTAAAGCAGAAGGCCCTTCCAAAATGTCGACCCTGACAGATGCACAGGCCTTTTTGGAAACCTGCAAAGGCGCCAGTTATAAAGTGACTGATATACAGGTAAAACCAGCTAAACGTACGCCTGCCGCGCCTTTTACCACTTCTACCCTTCAGCAGGAAGCATCGCGCAAGATGGGATACAGTGTAAGTAAAACTATGCTGCTTGCCCAGAAACTGTACGAAAGTGGTAAGATCACCTATATGCGTACTGATAGTATCAATTTAAGTGATACGGCATTAGATGATATACGCAACCAGGTAACCACTGCCTATGGTGGCCAGTACCACCAGCCCCGTAAATTCAAGAATAAAAATGAGAACGCGCAGGAAGCGCACGAAGCCATACGCCCCACTTATATGAGTAACCTGAGTGTGGAAGATGAGGATGTAAGAAGGTTGTATGAACTGATCTGGAAAAGAACGATCGCTTCTCAAATGAGTGATGCAGAATTTGAAAAAACAACCACTAAGATCAGCATCAGTACTAATACTGAAATATTGTCGGCCAGCGGGGAAGTGATGAAATTTGACGGATTCCTGAAAGTATATATGGAAAGTAAGGACGAAGGCGAAGAAGAAGATACCGAAGGCATGTTGCCACCGTTAACGGTGGGACAGCAGTTGCAGTTTACACAAATGACAGCCACCGAAAAGTTCAGCCGTTCTGCTGCACGCTATACAGAAGCCATGCTGGTTAAAAAACTGGAAGAACTGGGAATTGGCCGCCCGTCTACCTATGCACCAACGATTTCTACGATCATGAAACGGAATTACGTGGAGAAACGCGATAAAGAAGGCGCAAAAAGAGAAGTGAACCTGTTACGGTTAACAAAGGATAATACAGTACAGAAAGAAATTTTCCAGGAAAATACCGGCGCTGAAAAGAATAAACTCTTCCCAACCGACCTGGGCATAGTGGTAACCGATTTTCTGAAACAGCATTTTACCAAGGTGATGGATTTCGGGTTCACCGCCAAAATTGAAGAAGAATTTGACGAGATAGCGGAAGGAAAGATCAAATGGAGCAATATGATAGATGGTTTTTACAAACCTTTTCATGAAACCATTGAACATACCTTAGAAAATGCGGAGCGGGCCAAAGGAGAAAGAGAATTGGGTATTGATGAGGCTACCGGTAAAAAAGTCATCGCCCGGATGGGCCGTTATGGTCCTATGGTGCAGATAGGCGATACGGCCAATGAAGAAGAAAAACCCCGTTTTGCCAAACTGAATCCTTCGCAGAGCATTGATACCATTACCATGGAAGAAGCCATGCAATTGTTCTCCCTGCCCCGTACATTGGGTGAGTATGAAGGACAGGAGCTTGCAGTGAACGTGGGAAGATTCGGCCCCTATATCAAACTTGGGGAACAATTCATTTCCATTCCCAAGGGTGAGGACCTTTATACCATTGAACTCGACAGGGCCATTCAACTCATCAACGAAAAACAACTGGCAGATGCGCCGGTAGCTTATTACCAGGAATTGCCGGTAACCAAGGGCAAGGGTCGTTTTGGGCCGTTCATTAAATGGAACGATATGTATATCAATATCCCTCGTGCCTATAATTTTGATGAGCTTACACAAAAAGATATAGATGAACTGATCGGCAAAAAAGTTGAAAAGGAAGCCAACCGTATTATCAAACAATGGCCCGCTGAAAAAATATCTATCGAAAATGGCCGTTGGGGACCTTTTATCCGCTTTACTAAAAAAATGCTGAAGATGGGCAGGAAAGGCGATGGGGGAAAGTATACAGCCGAAGATCTCGTTGATATTGATATTGAAGTGATAAAGAAAATGATTGAAGAACAGGTGCCGGATGCATTCACCAAAAAAGTGAAAGCGGCCGCAAAAAAAAGCGCAACTCCTAAAAAAACAGCCAAAAAAACGGCAGCAAAAAAATAAGGGTCATAAAACTAAAAAGTCAAAATTAAAATCAAAGGTGATTACTTTTGACTTTTAATTTTGACTTTTACATTATGTTTTAGTTCTCTACCTAATCCGAAATTAATCCTGCCTCCCCATCTCCCTTAAAAAGCGTACATGCGCCACTACTGCCTTACGCATGGTAGGATATTCAATGTATTGCAACTGGTATTCCCTGCACACATTCCGTACGATCTCGCTGATAGCCGGATAGTGAACATGTGATATTTTAGGGAAAAGATGGTGTTCTATCTGGAAATTCAGTCCGCCAACAAGCCAGCTTACCAGCTTATTACGGGTAGCAAAATTAGCCGTGGTCTTGATCTGGTGTGCCGCGAACTCATCTGGTAATTTATTTGTTTCAATATCTACCACCGGAAATTCGGTATGCTCTACGGTATGCGCGAGTTGGAAAACAATACTCAATACAAATCCGGCTACCGCACTCATCACCAGGAATCCGATCATCCAGTTTAACCAGCCAAGGGCGATAATAGGTATCACAACAAAAACAGCGGCATGGTATACTTTCACGCCCCAGAATTCAAAATGGTCGGCGAGGTTCATTTTTTTCAGGGGTACATTCCCGATCTTCTGTGAAAAATATTTTTTATAATCGGTAAAGAATATCCAGAATACATACAGCAACATATACAGGAACCAGAAATAAAAATGCTGGAACTTATGCATCTTATAGCGCTTTTGGGTAGGCGCCATGCGCATCAGGATACCGATTTCAATATCATCATCCACCCCATCAATATTGGTAAAACTATGGTGGATCATATTATGTTTCATGTTCCACATAAAGTGGTTGGCCCCCAATAAACTGATAGAAGATGCCGCCACCCGGTTTAGGCCTTTTTTGGTGCTGAAACTGCCGTGACTTCCATCATGCATAACATTAAAACCGATGGCCGCTACCAGGCCACCCATAATTACACACTCACCAAGGGCAAGGTACCATACCGGTGTCCATACCAGTAAATGAATATATACCGCTACCAGTGCGATCACAAGAATAAAAGCTTTTGTGAATAATTTAGAGGTGCCGGTGGAATTGATACCCCTGTCATCAAAATATTGCTGAACCCTTGTTTTTAATTCTGTATGAAGAGATTTGTTAGCCGAGGGGAATTTGGGAATGATAAATTGTGACATATTATGCTTTAATGATAAAGGGCAAAAGTACCCATTTAACGCCTTGGATGGGTGTTAATTTTCCGGTTTTTATCCATAGAATAAGGTTTGAACGTATATATAAGGGAAATATTATTCAGATGTATCTACATATTTCCACATCTGTGGGATAACTTAACTGCTATTGATAACCAAAATTTAATTTAGTTTACTATAGAAATAATGATGCATCCCAACAGGAATATACCTGCAGTAACCATCATTAGATCTGGATCTATGCAGGAAACCAGAGAGATCAATGCGTTGTTTACCCTTATAGATGACCCGGATGAGGAAGTATATTCTACCGTTTCAGAGAAGATCGTGGCGTATGGTAAGAATATCATCCCTAATCTCGAGCATCTGTGGGAAACCACTCTCAGTGAAGATGTGCAGGAACGAATTGAAATGATCATCCACCACCTGCATTTTACAGACCTGAATAATGACCTGGCAGAATGGCGCGACAGTGCTTACCACGACCTGTTGTTTGGGGCTTTACTGGTATCCAAATTTCAATACCCCGATCTTCATACCACACCCGTTTTACAGGATATCGAAAAAATACGCCGCAATGTCTGGCTGGAACTGAACAGCTTTTTAACCCCGCTTGAACAGGCGAATGTATTATCCAGCATCATTTACAATTATTACAATTTGAAAGGTGTTGAGGTGAACTATGAACACCCGGAAGATTTTTTTATTCACAAGGTATTGGAAAGTAAAAAAGGGAATGCACTGACCAATGGTATCATTTACCAGGTAATGTGTGACCTGCTGGATATTAATGCCAAAATCATCAACATACCCAAACAATGCATCATCGCATTTTATCATTCAGATTATGATGCGGCTACCCATATCGGCCATCCCCAGGATAAAATCCATTTTTATGTAGATGCCACTACAGGTCAGGCATTTTCGCATAAAGACGTTGAAAATTATTTCAAGCGGATATCTGTACCACCTACTCCATCCTATTTTAAACCACAATCGCACAAACGCATTATCCAGAT
>JBKJPR010000507.1:0-6771 GCA_046594275.1 Sediminibacterium sp. | reverse complement strand
ATATACCTTCACAAAAAAATAGCCGGCAAAGGAATAGGTACACAATTAATGCAGCTAAGCGAGGATATCGCCCGCTGCCGCCAGAAAGAAATGATCTTCCTAAAAGCGATGGACAGTAGCACTGATGCAATCCTGTTTTACCAAAAAATGGGTTATACAATATGTGGCAGCCTAACACTTACGTTCCCTCTGATGAAAGAAGAATTTCGCGGAATGGTGATCTTACAAAAAGAGCTCGCGTCACTGCCAGGAACGAAGCAGGTTGTATCTGGAACTAAAGATATCTCAAACCCATTAAGATAGATTACTTCTTCGTTACTCCCCGCCAAAGACAAGACACCACCTTCAAAATTCGATATTCGGCGTTCGATATTCGATATTACTTTTAGCCTTCATTCCTTGTTCCCTGTTCCTTGTCCCTTGTCCCTTGTTAGCTGTTCCTTGTTCATCTGTTACCCAAAAAAAATCCCCCATCAATCAATGGAGGATTTACAGATTGGATTTCAAGGAATACTTTACACAGACCAGCGTCTCGCCAAACCTGCAGTTTTCATACCGCGGCGGATGTTCCACAGGTCTACAATACCAAAACTTGCTGTAGCTGTTTTTACAGCGTTTACTTTAATGATACCGGTGGCAACAGTTTCTTTTACCTCGGATACCAATTGCTTTAAATCTTTTGCTTCTATTTGGACAATAGAAGGCATTACATTACTCTTCATAATATTTCTAATTTTAATTATTCAATAATTTTACTGAGCAGGGACAGGGAGAAAAAACCAATTCAATCGTTAGAAGAATACTTCAAGATTACATCACCCATGAGACTATCGTTGTGTATAATGTACACGTCCAGCTTAGTTTCTGGGTGCAAAGGTACATTGAGTAAGGTTACTGAACAAATAAATATGCAAATACATTGTTAAATGCAGGCCGGATTGGTATCCATGCAAATTCAAGGTACACACAACGTGCTTAAGGGCAATCGTACACCGTTTTGGTTAACCCGCCATATCAACATCAGGTTTTGATTCATCAGACAGGGAAACCTTGCCCCTGTTTGATCGCACGATACGTGAGTAAAGAGAGATTTCCTTATCAAAAAGAAAACGGAAAAAAAGTTTTGTCCAGGAAGTATGATACGAAAGCGAATTATAAAAATCCGGGGCATCCTTTCGTATCTGGGGTAGTTTATTCCAGGGTACAGAAGGAAAATCATGGTGCTCATTATGATAGCCCACATTAAAAGCCACTTTGTTCAGGACACCATAATAACTATACGTTTCCTGTTCACCATGCGTAAGGTAATGTTCCTGAATCCACCTGGCGCCTAAAGGATGCAGGCCCACAGAAAAGAAAAAACTAGCGGTAAGAAATACAACGCTTTTGGTACCCAATAACAATGCAATGGCAGTAATCGCTGCTATCTGCACTATCCAGTTCAATGCAATCCATTTATCAAATGGTTTGATTTCTTTTAACCTCGAGATCCTGAACAACTGGAAAAAAGGGTATAGCAACAGCCAGATAACTTTACCGATAAAAAAATTATCAATCAGCTTTGCTTCCCAATAATTGGGCAGGTCTCCATCTAATTCATGTACGCCCTGGAAAGAATGGTGTTTGATATGGTATCTTTCAAAGGAAACAGAACTGGGGAATATCAAAGGAATATTGGCTAATATCCCGGCAAGTCGATTAGCTGACTGACTCTTGAAGATTAACCGGTGGGCACATTCATGAATTGCCACAAATAAAGCATGATCAGCAAAGGCTCCAATAATATAAGCTGCACCCAACACGATCCACCAGGATTGATCTTTTACTAACCAGCAGAGAACTACCTGGAAAATCACTAACCCAAGAAGGGCAAAAAATGTATTCGGGTTTTTACCGATCAGTTTACGCATATCAGGAACCTGCTTTAGTATCGCTTTGGTACGGATGCGGTGAGGCTCACAACAGGTAACATTTACAAAGTCTTTTTTCACTTGCATATTTTGAAAGATATAACTATTTCTAAATCAATGATTAAAAAGTGAGAATCATATAATAAATTCTGTTGTTTTACAGCAATTTATCCCCTTTTATACTTTATGAAACCCTATCCGTTATTCTATATGAAATTTGGCTTAGGTGATATACACTAAAAATAATATATTCAATCAATCAAAACGCTGGTTATGACAATAACTGTTACGGACAGTAAAGCTTCTGATTGGTTCTTATGGCAAAAAGTTTTATTTCGTTTCTTTATCATTTATTTCACCTTTCAGATAGCACCCTGGACATGGCTGGATAACACCATCCCGGGTATACACTATCTTACTGAATACTACTTCCGTGCCATAGAATGGCTGATGGATATTTTCAACAACGCTTTATTTCATTTTAACAAAACCACTATTGTTAACAATGGCAGCGGGGATACCTCCCTTAACTGGGAAGAAATGCTTACCTATCTTTCCCTGGCTGTCATGGGTTGTATCTTTTGGAGCGTACTGGACAGGAAGAAAAAAAATTATACAAAAGCGAATTATTGGCTCCTTACATTCCTGCGGTACTTTCTAATCATCAATTGTATTTCATACGGCATCAGTAAACTATATGCTTCACAAATGCCATTCCCAAACCAAAGCCAGTTGGCCACGCCTTTGGGTGATTTTCTGCCCATGCGTTTATCCTGGATGTTTATTGGATACTCCACCCCCTACCAGATGTTTTCCGGCATCATGGAAATTATTACAGGCTTATTACTTCTTAACAGGAAAACCATTACCCTGGGTATTCTGATGGGCATCGCGGTATTTACCAATGTAATGGTATTGAACCTGTCATATGATATTCCCGTTAAGTTATTTTCTATCCACCTGGTAATATACTGCTTATACCTTTTAGCGAATGATAGTAAGCGGTTACTTGATTTTTTTGTATTCAACCGGCCAACAACGCACAATGTGCTCCATCATATAAGTTTTTCAAAAAAATGGATGCGCATGACAAGGATTGTTCTGAAACTCTTTTTCATTGTCGTATTTGTAGGATGGCCATTTTATCAACGAAGGGAGTTCTATCGATCCGTGAATAAAGAAGTTAATATCAAACCTATCCGTTCAGGGGTCTATGATGTGATCATCTATGCGGTAAACCGGGATACCATCCCTGCGTTAGTCACAGATACCTTACGCTGGAAGGATATTATATTTGAAAAAGGAGGTATAGGCAGTGTAGGCTCTACAGATACCTCATTCAGACAAAGGTATAGGCGTGGCTATTTTAACTTCGTACCTGATACGGCTCAGAAAACCATCAGTTTTAAAAAACTCCAGTCAGACACTCATTTAATTTACACCTTCCGCTATGATCTCCCCGACAGTAACACGGTAAGACTCTGGGGAGAGCGGGCTAACGACTCTTTATTTGTTGTAATAAAAAAAAGCAACCGGCATTTCCAGTTAACTGAAAGACAGTTTCACTGGATAAGCGAAGCCAACCGCTAATTAGACAATATTCAGTATGCACGATGTGAGAATCATGTAACTTTTTCATACAATTCTGTAACAGTTACCAGCAAAAACTGGAATACCTATGCAGTAGGGTAGTGAGTGGTGAGTAGTGAGTGTTAGTTATGTAAGAATTATAATATAACTCACTACTGACTACTGACCACTCACCATTCACCACTCACCCCAATACGCTGATTTAAAAAATAAAATCATGAAAAAAATACTGAAAAATTCCTTTGCCGGAATCGCCTTTATGCTGCTTTTGGCAGGTTGTGATGTGATTAAAGGCCTGCCTACTAATACAACTGGCGGCCTGTTTTCCCTGAACGGGAGCTGGAAAATGGAATCATCCAGTGAAAACAATGCACTTGCAGGCACAACCATCGCTGTCTACCCCGTTTCTGGCGAAGGCATAATTACTACCATTCAGAATAATACCTATTGTGTGCGGGCAAATGATGTAATGTGGAAAAGCATCACCTCGAATAGTGGAAGCTTTACTATCAGCAACCTGGTGAACAGTTGCAATAGTTCTATCAACTATAAACCGGCTACTTTGACCGTTATAACGAATGAGCAAGTAAGGCTTTCAGGAACCACCGCCAATGGCGCATCGTTGATACAAACCTGGAAGCGGGTAGTCAAATAAAATCTATTATATCCCACGTATTAAAATTTCCCGGTTTTATGAAAGAGCGGCTGAAATGCCGCTCTTTCATAACCTGTTTATTTACAAAATACAAAACAGCTATTAAGCCGCTTTTTTACCCCATCCATTCGCCATTCCCACTGCCCCTCCGGTAACTGCGCCCATGATAGCGCCAGTTAGAATATCCACAACAGTACCAGTAAGATTCGAAACATTTGTGTTGGCATACATGATCAGGTCAAAACCTGCTGTCATCAGCAACCCAATAACCGCCCCTGCTGAGGCGCCTGCGGCCAATGTATTGATATTGGCCCACCGGTTAAAAATGTACGAAAAGTTAAGCCCCATAAAAATGCAACCCGCAATCATGGCCCACCAAACCATTTCAGTCTGGCCCCGCATTACCCCAGTAGCCGTTCCTGCATTCTTTGTAAAGAAATCCATCATGACTAACCCATAAATCAGATAACCTGCGAAAAATGAAACAATGCCACCGACAAGGCCGGAGACTAGAAATTTTTGTGTGTTCATAATCAATCGTTTAGGTTGTAAAAAAATGTGTCAGAACAAGATAGAAATCAGAATTCAGATTTGCAATAGCCAGGGGTTAATACCCGTAAATTGTTTACAAGTAGGGTAAAAAGGGGAATAATTACGGGTTTATTGCCAGGAAACATCTCATTGGGATTGAGAATTGGGAATTTGGGAAAAGGAATTCCATGATCCCACTGGGTGATACGGGATTTTACATATCTTGTTTTAAACTAACTGCTATGTTAAACCGCACTTTTTTTGTAATACTGTGTGTACTATTGTTCACTGCTTCTATCACTGCCCAGCTAAAAAAGAAACTTATCCCGGATGATTATGGCAAGTGGCAGTCCATCGGCGCCAGCGAACTGTCGCCCAACGGTGAATGGGTAGCTTACCAGATAACCGTACAAGAGGATAATGATACCCTGTACGTGATCAACCGGCACTCAGATAAGATGTATAAAGTAGCATTTGCATCGGCTCCGGAATTCTCCAAAGATAATAAATGGCTTGCCTACAGGATAGGGCTGCCGTTTAAAGAAGCTGAAAAATTGCGCGACCAGAGCAAGCCTATCGAATACAAAATGGGCATACTAAATGTAGAAACAGGTAATAAAGAAGTGGTGCAGAACGTTACACGCTTTGCATTTTCACGCAACGGAAAATTCCTGTCGGCTTACCTTGCCCCACCCAAGGAAAATAAAGACAAAGGCAGTGTGTTATTGGTAAAAAATATGCGTGATAGTACCACCCATACGATCGGTAATGTAACTGAATATGCTTTCAACAAAAAAAGCGACTTCCTGGCGTATATAGTAGAATCGGCCAATATCGCCGGCAATGCCGTGGAACTATTTAATCTCGAAACTTATTCTTTGAAAGTGATCGCCAGCGATACGATGAAATTCTCCAAACTCAACTGGCAGAAAGAAGGAGAAGGCTTATCGTTCTTTAAAACATTTAAAAAAGAGGGCTATGAAGAAGAGAATGCAGTGGTGTACAGTTATGTCGATATGTATAAGAATCCTTCCTTGAAAATTTTCGACCCCATATCGGCCACATCCTTTCCGAAAAATATGCGTGTATTCAATGGTTCGATCCTGCGATTGAGTGATGATATGAGTTCCGTCTTCTTCGGGGTAAAAGCCTGGAATATCAAACCTAAAAAAGAAGATAAAAAACCGCTAGATACCACGAAGATGAAGAGTGATACGGCTAAAGCAACAGCAGATACTGCCAAAGGCCTGCTTACCCTGAAAACCAACACCGATGATAAACTACCGGCAGTTGATATCTGGCATTGGAAAGACCCTGAAATACAGCCACGCCAGAAAATAACCTACACACAGGATAAAGATGCCAGCTACCTCTCTGTATGGAACCTCGACAACCAGCAATACTTCCAGTTGGCCAAAGAAAATAATCCAGATGCATTGCTCACCGGTAACCAGAAATATGCAGTTTCTTCTACCAATAAAAAATATAAACCGGCGTTCAAAGAAGATTATGCAGATGTCTACCTCGTGAATGTAAAAACAGGCGATGAAAAATTATTGTATGAAAAGACTTTAGCGGGCTTCTTTACCGGCCCACGCCCCTCGCCTGATGGCAAGTTCCTGTATTATTTTAAAGACAGGAACTGGTGGACGTATAATATTTCCACACAGCAGAATACAAATATCACACAGAACATCAAAACTAATTTCTGGGATACCCGCGATGATCACCCTGCCAACAAACCACCGGTTGGAATGGGTGGCTGGTTAAAAAATGATAAAGAAGTATTGCTGTATGATGAGTACAATATTTGGGCAGTTACTCCTGACGGCAGCAGCGCCCGTAAGCTGACAGAAAGCGGGAAAGATGAGATCATGTTCCGCGTGACACGTGTAGATTTTGAAGAACCGTTCCTGGACGACACCCAACCCATTTACTTATCAGCCTATGGTGATAAAAGCAAACGGTTCGGCTATTATAAATTAGAGAACGGCAAAGTGGACCGGCTGATATTTGAAGACCTGTCTGTAAGCCGCCTGGTAAAAGCCAAAGACGCCAATAGTTTTCTCTATGTAAAACAGGATT
>JBKJPR010000459.1:0-9799 GCA_046594275.1 Sediminibacterium sp. | reverse complement strand
TGGCCGACAGTAACTGGAACGGAGCGATCTTTGCGGCTGCTGGGTTGGAACGAATCGGTTTGCGGCCGGAAACTTCCATCGAACTCGACTGGATGTTACCCGCTCCCTCGCAGGGGGCTATCATGGTTGTCTGCAGGGAAGAAGATAAGCCTGCATATGAAGCCTGTACCTTATTGAATGATACTTCTACCGCTTTGTGTACCCGGATAGAAAAAGATTTTCTAAGGTTGCTGATGGGCGGATGCACCACCCCTATCAGCGCATTGGCCATTTTGCAGGAAGGAAATATATTTTTCAGGGGCAACATCCTTTCGCTGGACGGGAAAGAGAAAGTGGAGATCGAATACAGGGTACCGCTTACAGAAACAGAAGACCTGGGAACCCGGGCAGCAGAACAATTATTAGCTAAAGGTGGAGATAAAATAATAGCAGCGATCAGGAATGCCGGAATATAAAAGAACCATATTATCTACCAGACCGGTTAACAATGAACTGGTTGAAAAGGCCCGTGCAAAAGGGATTCAACTGGATATACTCCCATTCATTGAAACAGAACCCATTCATACCATAGAAGTGCAGCAGGAAATTGAGCTGGCCGCTATTGAACTGGCCACGGTGGTGTTTACCAGTATGAATGCAGTTGAATCTGTTACCCATATACTGGATGGTCACATTCCTGAATGGAGCATTTACTGCATGGGGCACAAAACAAAAGAACTGGTTGAACAATATTTCGGTGCTGATGTTATTGCCGGTACGGCCGACAATGCATCAGACTTGGCGGATGAGATCATTAAAAACAGAGATGCCGAAGAGGTCATCTTTTTTTGCGGCAACCAGCGAAGAGATGAATTACCACGGAAACTGGCAGAACAAAATATTTCGGTAAACGAAGTACCCGTTTATAAAACCATTCTTATCCCGCATAAGTTGGAAAAAAAATATGATGGGGTATTGTTTTTCAGTCCGACTGCGGCAGAAAGTTTTTTTACAAAGAATGCATTGCCCGAAAAGGCTATTGTTTTTGCCATAGGTAGCACCACGCAGGAAACGGTTGCCAGCCATTGCAGTAATAAGATTGTGGTAAGTAAATTGCCCGGTAAGGATGCTTTGGTAGAACAGGCGATTGACTATTTTGAGGGGGCATAAATGGTGAATGGTGAATGAGCAATGGTGAATAGAATTTGTAGACGTCAACTAAATTATTCTTACTAAAATTTACATAATGATGGTTTGTAGTTAAAGTCAGTATCCAAATAGCCAAGATATTGCCCATTCACTATTCACCATTCACCCTAAGACATGCTACAAAACGACCTCCTTCTAAAAGCCCTTCGCGGCGAGCCAACCGAAAGAACACCTGTATGGATGATGCGCCAAGCCGGCCGATATTTGCCGGAGTATATGGTACTGAGAGAGAAATACGGGTTCTTTGAACGTTGCCAGACACCCGAACTCGCCTGCCAGATCACCCTGCAGCCGGTGGATATTGTGGGTGTGGATGCAGCCATTTTATTTTCTGATATACTGGTGGTACCGCAGGCCATGGGGCTTGAGGTACAGTTGATAGAAAGCAAAGGGCCTTTTTTACCTGACCCCATAAAGATCGCTAAAGACCTTGACCGCGTTCGCGTTCCGGATGTTGATGAAACGCTGGGCTATGTATTCGATGCCATCAGGCTGATCAAAAAAGAACTCAATGGCAGGGTACCACTCATTGGTTTTGCCGGCGCTCCCTGGACATTATTGTGCTATATGGTACAGGGCAAAGGTTCCAAAACCTTTGACGAAGCCAAAGCATTCTGTTACATGCAACCTGAACTAGCACACCGCTTATTACAGATGATCACCGATACCACCATCGCTTACCTGAAAGCTCAGGCGAAGGCGGGGGCAGATACGGTGCAGATCTTTGATAGCTGGGGAGGCCTGTTAAGCCCGGATGATTTTGAAAACTTATCCCTCCAATATATCAGGCAGATCGTTACTGCATTAAAAGACATCGTTCCAACAATTATTTTTGCAAAAGGCGCCTGGCATAGCTTAGAAGCGATGGCCGCCACGGGCGCGCAGGGACTGGGTATCGACTGGTGCATCAACCCGCAAATGGCAAGACAGTTTGCAGGAGATAAGGTAACATTGCAGGGAAATTTTGATCCCGCTAAATTATTATCCCCCATTCCTGTAATTAAAAAAGAAGTGAATGCTATGTTGGACGCATTCGGCCCCAGAAGGCATATCGCCAACCTCGGCCATGGCATCCTCCCCAATGTTCCTGTTGACCATGCAAGGGCATTTGTGGATGCAGTGAAGGAATATCGGGGGTGAGTGGTGAATGGTGAGTGGTGAGTAGGCAATGTATTATTTTTTTATAGTAGGGTGGATTTAGAATTTTTTTTATAGAATGATTGTAAGGTAGAAAAATGTGTCACCGAACCGATATTGACAATTCACCATTGACCATTCACAACTAATACCAGCAACTATAAAAATGACCAGCCTAAAAGCCCAATGGATCAACATAATTCATACTTTACAGAACCAGATCTGTAAGGCATTGGAATTATGTGATGGCAAGGCAATCTTTATGGAAGATGCCTGGGAGCGGACTGAGGGCGGCGGTGGCAAAACAAGGGTAATCAGTAATGGGGCGGTATTTGAAAAAGGAGGCGTGAATACCTCGGTGGTTTTTGGAAAGGTGACCGATAAGATGCGCACACAACTAAACATTAATGGCAGTGGATGGTTTGCCTGTGGTATCAGCATCGTGATACATCCGGTGAATCCTTTTGTACCAACGGTTCATTGCAATTACCGGATGTTTGAATTGTACGATGAAAATGAACAAGTAATCGACAGGTGGTTTGGCGGCGGTACAGACCTTACGCCTTATTATCTGTTTGAAGAAGATGCAAAGCATTTTCACCAGACATACCAATCTGTCTGCAACAAGTTTGACAACTCGTTCTATCCCCGTTTCAAAGAAGAATGTGACAACTATTTTGTGAACTGGCATCGCAACAATGAACGCAGGGGAATCGGTGGCATTTTTTATGATCACCAGCGGCCGGATGATACAAAAGATGTGGAATTCTGGATGAATTTTGGCAAAGAATGTGGGCAGGCATTTATCGATGCGTATATTCCGATCGTTGAAAAAAGAAAACAGGCTGCCTATACAGAGGCAAATAAATACTGGCAGGAAATAAGAAGAGGGCGTTACACAGAATTTAACCTGGTTCATGACAGGGGTACACTCTTTGGTCTGAAAACAAACGGCAGAACAGAAAGCATTTTAATGAGTTTACCGCCAACGGTAAGATTCGACTATGATTATCAACCGGTGGAGGGATCAGCAGAGGCCGAATTAGTGGATGCCTGTCTGCATCCCAGAAACTGGATCAATTAAATAATTAAGCATGTACCTGCAAAGAAGAAACCGGATCCTCCGCCAATCTCCCGCCATCCGATCGATGGTGGCAGAAACCATTTTGCAACCGTCAGATTTTATTGCGCCTTTATTTATTGATGAAGGAACCAATATCGCAACAGAGATCGCATCCATGCCAGGTTATTACCGCCGTTCACTCGATCTTACAGTAACGGAAGTAAAACAATTATGGACCATAGGCATCCGTTGCATACTTATTTTCATCAAGTGCAGCGATACTGTAAAGGATAATACCGGCAAAGAAGCCTGGAACAAAAATGGGCTGATGCAGCGCAGCATAAAAGCCATCAAAGATGCAGTGCCGGAAATGGTAATCATGACGGATGTGGCATTGGATCCTTACTCTTCTTATGGCCACGACGGCATTGTAAAAGACGGGGAAATCGTAAACGATGCCACTGTTGAGGCCTTGGTCAAAATGAGTGTAAGTCATGCCGCAGCGGGAGCCGATTTTGTAGCCCCCAGTGATATGATGGATGGCCGCATAGGCGCCATCCGCAATGGTTTGGAAGAAGAGGGCTATACCAAAACAGGCATCATGAGTTACAGCGCCAAATACGCTTCCTGTTTCTATGGGCCATTCAGGGATGCATTGGACAGCGCGCCTGGGTTTGGTGATAAGAAAACCTATCAGATGGATGTTGCCAACCGTATCGAAGCTATTAAAGAAACTTTGATGGATGTTGAAGAAGGAGCGGATATTGTAATGATAAAACCAGCGCTTGCCTATCTAGATATTATCCGTGAAGTAAAGAATGCAGTTGAAGTTCCGGTAAGCGCTTACCAGGTAAGCGGCGAATATGCAATGATTAAAGCGGCATCACAAAAGGGTTGGTTGAATGAAGAAAAAGCGATCCTGGAAACATTGACTTCCATCAAAAGAGCAGGCGCAGATCTGATAGCAACGTATTTTGCTAAAGATGCAGTGAGGTTAATGAATGGGTGAGTATTTCTACTTGAATGAATTGCGGCAAACACTGTTTTTTTAGTGAATGGGCAATGGTGAATGGTGAATAATTGTTATTGCGGAAGTTGATTTCTATTTTGATCATTCATCAAAAAAATTATCATGTTCCTTACACTTAATCACCAGAAACTTGACATTTACGAAACATCAAAGATTTTTGTTTATCAATGTTATAAACTAACCAAGTTATTACCAGTTGAAGAAAAGTTTGGAATGATTTCACAGATACGAAGAGCCGCTTTGTCAGTCCATCTAAATATAGCTGAAGGATCATCTAGAAAATCTGAAGCAGAAAGAAAAAGATATTATGAAATTGCAAGAGGCTCAGTAATAGAAATAGATGCTGCGCTGGATATTGCCAAAGAGTTATTGTATCTCGAAAATATAAATATCAATTTGATTGGAAAACAAATGATACAATGTTTCAAGATGCTTTCAGGCCTCATACAACCCAAAAAGTTAAATTGACTACTCACCATTCACCACTCACCACTCACCATCCCATCCCATGTACGAAAAAAGCAAACAACTATTCGAACGCGCACAAAGATCTATCCCTGGTGGCGTGAACTCTCCTGTAAGAGCCTTTAAAAGTGTTGGCGGAACACCCATCTTTATGGAAAAAGCAAAAGGGGCCTATTTGTATGATGTTGATGGCAATGAATACATAGACTATATCGCTTCCTGGGGACCGATGATCCTTGGGCATGCCTACGAGCCAGTGATAAAAGCGATCCAGGAAAAAGCCCTGCTCTCCACTTCTTTCGGTGCGCCTACCGAGTTAGAAATTGAGATGGCTGAGTTGATACGTAGCATGGCGCCTAATATAGATCTCGTAAGAATGGTGAGCAGCGGTACCGAAGCCTGTATGAGCGCATTACGGTTGGCAAGGGGATATACGGGTAAGAATAAGTTTATCAAATTCGAAGGATGCTACCATGGGCATGCAGATGCTTTTTTAGTAAAGGCAGGTAGTGGTATGGCCACATTCAATATTCAAACGGTACCCGGCATCACCGCAGGCGTTTCTAATGATACGCTCACCTGCGCGTATAATGACCTGAATGCGGTGCAACAATTGGTCAATGAAAATAAAAATGAGATAGCGGCGATCATCATAGAGCCGGTGGCAGGCAATATGGGCTGTATTCTTCCGGAACATGGTTTCATACAGGGAATCCGTGAAATCTGCGATTCGGAATCTATTGTATTGATCTTTGATGAAGTGATGACCGGTTTCCGCCTGGCACCCGGTGGCGCGCAGGAGCGATTAGCAGTGAATGCCGACCTGGTAACCTATGGAAAAGTGATCGGCGGTGGCATGCCCGTAGGCGCTTTTGGTGGTAAGAAAGAAATCATGGAAAAAATAGCCCCACTTGGGAATGTATACCAGGCAGGCACTTTAAGCGGCAACCCGATAGCGATGATAGCCGGTTATACTATGCTGAAAGAATTACAGGATCACCCAAACATCTATGCCGAACTGGAAGAAAAAACAGCTTATCTCCATGAAGGGCTCGACAAAGTTTTAGAAGCATCAGGTACACCATTTATCATTAACCGGCTCGGATCTATGATCAGCATACATTTCAGCGATCATACTGTCACTGATTTTGCATCTGCGGCCTCAGCAGATAATGAGCTCTTCAAAAAATATTTTCATGCGATGCTGAAACGGGGAATCTATTTACCACCTTCTGCTTTTGAAAGTTGGTTTTTGAATAATGCGCTTAGCTATGAAGACCTCGATAAGACGATTGCGGCAACTGCTGAGAGCTTGCAGGAGATACTTTAGTGAGTGGTGAATAGTAAATGAGTATTGAATCCTATAACGGCTTTGCGGCCCTCGCGGTTCCTTGCGATCTTTGCGATCCATCCTGATATTTTTTTTGTATCGCAATGAGCGCAAAGTTTTCGCAAGGAACGCAAAAGTGTCTCAGTTAGGACTATACAAACGTACAATCTTGCATCATACTTTCGAAAATGGGGAGGCTGCGTAGATGGTTAAAGGTCTTCCCTTTCCAGTGTTGCAATGGTTTTCTTAGCCGCCGCCAATCTTATTTTCTTATTCTTCTCCACCAACCTGCCCGTTATCCATTTTTCCAACCGATGATGCACCGGCACTAACAACGCCGCAATGCCAACCATTACCAATAACATTAACAGTGGTGAATCATTGGTTACATGAGCAAGGTATGGATGGATGTAGAGATTGATGAATTCGAAAACAATCAGCAAAGCAACCACCCCAAGAAACCTGATCAGTTTTTGATTGGCCATAATTGAATGGCTAAGCAACAGGAAAAGGGTAACAAATGCGATCAATCCCAATGCAATGGCAGCATATTGGAGGTTGTGTTTTCTTTCCGCCGCTTCTTTTACTTTATTTTCATTGATCTCCCTTTGTCTTTCCTGTTCACTAAAGGTCATGTTCTGTATCTGTGCAGTATTGGATGCACTGAAGATGCTGTCATTTGCATTCATGGCCATTTTATAATAACGCAGGGCATCTTTATCATTCCTGTTCTCATTTAGCTCTGCTAATTGTTTAGCAGCTCGTGCAGCATGCCCCTTGAGCTCTTTATCCTGTGAAACAGCTAATGCCCGTTGGGCATAATACATGGCGGAATCAATATGGCCAGTTTTGGCAAATAACTTGGAAAGAAGCAGGCAAGCGGTGGATATATAACTGTTATTATTATATTCCAGCGCATTTGACAGACTCATTTTATAATAGGAAAAAGCCAGGTCGGTATTGCCCATTTCCGCATACACCCTGCCCATGCCACCCAATGAACTACTTAGCAAGAATTTGCTGCCGGTGGTAGCCATAGCATATTGATTGCTTTTCTGAAAATAAATCAAAGCAGAATCGGGTTTTTTTTGAAGGAAATAAACATCAGCAATCCTTAAATATATCAGACCAAAACGATGGGGAACATTTAATTGCTTCAGTTCTTCTTCCGATTTACGTAAATACGCCAATGCTGCTTCATAATTCCCAAACTTGATAAAAATAAGTGCTATCCCCGCTTTGGACATGGCTATACCTTCCCGGTCCTGAATTTGTTCTCGTATTTTTAATGCTTTTAAATAGTATTCCAATGATTTAGGGTTATCATCGATCCGATAAAAATAAGTGCCTAATTGATGAAAACTGAAAGCCTCGCCTTTTTCAAATTTTATTTTTCTAGTCAGTGCCAACGCTTCATTAATCAATTGCAAACTTTTGGGCAATTCAACTTCATAAAAACCTAATAATCCAAGGGCCATTACTTTGGCGGTATCCTCGGTGGAAGTAGCCACTATTTTGTGTAAACTATCTAACTCCTGTTTTTTTTGCGCAAAACAGCTATTTGAAACAAGCACAAGCGTAACAAAAAATAATATTTTTTTCATAAGCATTTAATTAGATCAATTTTTACAACAAATAATTTTCTGCATTTCCAGGGTGAATAATATTTGTTGCAGCATTTGGGTAAGCATTGCTAAATGCCCTGCTCATACCGCCTTTGGCTTTCGGGTTCCATTTACATTCAAAAGCTGCAATCTGGCCGTTTGTATCTTCAATATAATCCACTTCCTGCTGAGCCAGTGTCCGCCAGAAAAAACGGGTAGTATGTTTTTCTGTATTATTAAGGTATTTTAATCGCTCGCAGATAAACCAGTTCTCCCATAACTGCCCAATATCGTTTCGCAAGTTTACGGGGGCAAACTGGTTAATGACCGCGTTGCGTAAACCATTGTCGTAAAAATAAATTTTATAACTTTTCTTCAATTCCTTGCGCAGGTTGCGGCTAAAAGCCGGTAAACGAAAAACGATGAATGCTTTTTCTAAAAGGTTGATATACTTTTCTACCGTTTCTGCATTCAGGCCACAGAGCTGCCCCAATTCATTGTAACTGATTAATTGAGCTGTTTGAAATGCCAGCGCCTGCACTAATTTCTCTAATTTATCCGGTTTTCGTATCCGCTCCCAGGTAAGTATGTCTTTATACAAATAACTATTGGCCAATTGTTTTAACAGTGCCGGTTCATTGCCCGGTGAGGTTATTATTTCAGGGTAATAGCCATACACTAAACGATGATGCAACAATCTATTTTCTTCCAGTAAATTAGTATGGGCTACCATTTCGCCAAACGACAATGGATAAAGATGATATGCCCACTTACGCCCCGTTAATGGCTCATTTATTTTATTGGCCAGCTCAAAAGCCGAAGAACCGGTGGCAATTACTTTTACGTTTTTTATATTATCCGCAATCAGTTTTATACAAAGGCCAATATTTTCTATCCGCTGGGCTTCATCAATGATTAATGTTTTATGGTTGCCAATTAAAGATTTTAATTGTGTAGAAGTAGGTTTCTCCAATAAGCTCCTGATGTCTGTTTCGTCACCATTCCACCAGGCAATGGGTTGCGCCAATTGGCCCTGCATTAACCTAATGATCGTGCTTTTACCTGTTTGCCTGGGACCCAACACAATAATTGCCTTATGGTCTTTTAATTTGGCAGCAATATTATTTTGAAGGCTTCTTTTTATCATTTTTCTGTTATATCCGTAAAATTAATAATTATTTTACGGATATAACATATTTTTTCATAGTAAGTACCTCAAAAATCCAATTTTAAAGCTTTTTTAATCTAATTGGTTAGTTAAGCTATGATGCCTAATTTAGAATTTAGCCCCTACCCTATGGCCCTGAAATGCAAGAGAAATGGCTAACTCATCAAAAAAACATGCACCAACGATCTTTTAGATTTCCCCCTTCATCCTCAACCTTAGTAGAAAATGAACTAAAAGATGCGGCTACCTTATTACCTCATTCTGTTTTCGCCCGGCCTTAGAATAAGGTAATAAGATTGGGACATTCGTTGATATAATTTTCTACTAAGGTTGATGAGGTGAAGCCTTCTACATAATCATAATCTTTACTTATTCTGCAGACCCAATCAGAGCCGTAGGTGCGATACATATCATAACTCATTTTAAATATAGATACACATCGTACCTACGGCACTCTGCTCATTGTCAGGTCCTATAACAACGGATTAAAATCTGTTATTATAAAATATTTCGAGTTGATGGCTCTGTTTTATCGCTTCACCTGCCTGACACACCAAGGCACGCTTTATTCAACATTGCCCATTCACCACTCACCATTCACTACCTTCACCCCATGAAAATCGTCTTCTTCTCCTCCCAACCTTATGATACCCTTTTCTTCAACCGGTATAATGACAGTCACGGCTTTGAACTGCTGTTCCTGGAACTCCCCCTGACTGAACAAACCGTAAACCTGATAGACAAAGCGGATGCAGTTTGTGTATTTGTAAACGATACCGTAAATGCAGCAGTGTGCAAAAAACTCGCTGCAAAA
>JBKJPR010000421.1:0-3014 GCA_046594275.1 Sediminibacterium sp. | reverse complement strand
GTTACCAGTGATGACCGCGTTATCATGGCATCGGAGACTGGTGTATTACCGATTGATCCTTCCCTGATCATAGAAAAAGGAAGACTGCAACCTGGTAAAATGTTCGTGGTAGATATGGAACAGGGAAGGATCATCAGCGATGATGAACTGAAACAATCCATCTGTTCACAGAAGCCTTATGCTGAATGGCTCAATAAATACAAGATCCGATTAGAAGAATTACCAGAACCTCGTGTGATGTTCACTCACCTCGAACATGACCAGGTTTTTAAATACCAGAAAGCATTCGGCTATTCAACAGAAGACCTTGACACCATTATTGCACCTATGGCATTAGATGGCAAAGAGCCAATTGGTTCTATGGGCACCGATGTTCCATTGGCGATACTGAGTGAGCAACCCCAACACCTGAGCAGTTATTTCAAACAACTCTTTGCACAAGTAACCAACCCACCTATCGATCCTATCAGGGAACGGATGGTTATGTCACTTGCCACTTTCGCAGGAAGCAATGGTAATTTATTGGTGGAAGATCCACTGGCCTGCCACAGTGTGGCATTAAAACATCCTGTACTGAATAACCATGAACTCGAAAAGATCCGGAGTATTGATACCGGTATCTTCCAGGCAAAAACATTACAGACCTATTTCCGTGCAGATGGGAAACCGGGTTCTTTAAAAGCCGGCCTCGACCGCCTATGCCGCTATGCTGTGGATGCAGTGGAAGATGGTTTTGAAGTGATCATCCTCACGGACCGAGCCATTGATTCGGACCATGCCCCCATGCCTTCTTTGCTGGCCACGGCAGCCGTTCACCACCACCTGATCAGGAAAGGATACCGTGGCCAGGTGGGCATTATTGTAGAAGCAGGCGATGTATGGGAAGTACATCATTTTGCCTGCCTGTTGGGTTTTGGCGCAACTGCCATCAATCCCTACCTGGCGCTCTCTTCAATCCGCGATATGCGGCTTAGCGGAAAACTGCAGACAGAACTTGATGCGGATTATTTAAAGAAAAATTACATCAAAGCAGTAAATGACGGGTTGCTGAAAGTATTCTCTAAAATGGGTATCTCCACTTTGCAATCTTACCAGGGTGCGCAGATATTCGAGATAATCGGTTTGAACAGAACCGTGGTTGACCAGTATTTTACCGGCGCCACCTCACGCATACAGGGGATGGGATTAGATGAGATTGCGAAAGAAACTTTATCAAAACATTTCCTTGCCTTCAGTAAAAAAGATATACCGGTAGACAGGCTGCCGGTGGGTGGTATCTATCAATGGAAACGCAAAGGTGAATTTCATTTATTCAACCCGCAGACCATTCACCTGTTACAGCATGCCACAAAAACAAATGATTACCCCACATTTAAAAAATATTCAAAAGTTGTAAACGACCAGGGCGAGAAAGCCTGCACACTGCGCAGCCAGTTCCGTTTTAAACGCAACAGACCCTCTGTTTCCATTGATGAAGTGGAATCAGCAGAAAACATTTACAAACGTTTTGCTACCGGCGCTATGTCGTTCGGATCCATTTCCTGGGAAGCGCATACCACGCTGGCGATTGCCATGAACCGCCTGGGCGGTAAAAGCAATACCGGTGAAGGTGGTGAAGATGAGATACGTTATGAAAGATTGCCGAATGGAGATTCGATGCGCTCTGCCATTAAACAGGTGGCTTCTGCCCGTTTTGGGGTAACCAGTTATTACCTCACGGAAGCGGACGAATTACAGATTAAAATGGCACAGGGCGCCAAGCCCGGCGAGGGTGGGCAGTTGCCCGGGCATAAAGTAGATGACTGGATTGGAAGAACAAGGCATGCCACACCAGGTGTGGGATTGATTTCACCGCCACCCCATCATGATATTTATTCTATCGAGGATCTCGCGCAATTAATATTCGATCTGAAAAATGCCAACCGTGCGGCACGTATTAATGTAAAGCTGGTTTCAAAAGCGGGTGTAGGAACGATCGCTGCGGGTGTGGTTAAAGCAAAAGCAGATGTGGTGCTGATATCAGGACATGATGGAGGAACGGGCGCTTCCCCTATCAGTTCTATCAAACATGCAGGTCTGCCCTGGGAACTGGGTTTGGCTGAAACACACCAGACGCTGGTAAAAAATAAATTACGCAGCCGAGTGATAGTGCAGGCCGATGGACAAATGAAAACAGGCAGGGATATTGCCATCGCTACTTTACTGGGGGCAGAAGAATGGGGCGTTGCTACTGCGGCATTAATTGTGGAAGGATGCATTATGATGCGTAAATGCCATATGAATACCTGCCCGGTAGGCGTAGCCACACAGGATCCCGAATTGCGTAAACGTTTTACCGGCGATCCTGATCATGTGGTAAATTTTTTCCGGTTCATCACCGAAGAGTTGAGAGAAATCATGGCAGAATTAGGTTTCCGTACCATTAATGAAATGATCGGCCAGGTAGACTCGCTGGAGATGCGGGATGATATCACACACTGGAAATACAATCAACTCGACCTCTCAGCCATACTATATAAAGAGCCTGCTTCTGCAAATACCGGTTTATACAAACAGGAAGAACAGGATCATGGGCTCAGTGAAGTATTGGATTGGAAATTATTAAAAGCGGCACAACCCGCTTTGGATAACAAACAAAGAGTGGCAGCATCCTTTCCGATAAAAAATACAGACCGCACGGCGGGTACCATCCTATCAAATGAGATCACGAAAATATACAAGGCGGAAGGATTACCTGAGGATACGATCCATTTCAATTTCACCGGAACGGCGGGGCAAAGTTTTGGCGCATTCAATACAAAGGGTGTAACGCTTGAACTGGAAGGTGATGCCAATGATTATTTTGGAAAGGGATTGAGCGGCGCCAAACTGGTGATCTATCCATCCAGGCAGGCATTGTTTGTGCCGGAAGAAAATATCATCATAGGAAATGTGGCTTTTTATGGCGCCACTTCAGGCGAAGCCTATATAAGAGGTAAGGCGGGGGAAAGATTTGCTGTACGTAATTCCGGCGC
>JBKJPR010000310.1:0-3849 GCA_046594275.1 Sediminibacterium sp. | reverse complement strand
GACCTGCATTAAAGCAAAGCAACTGTCTTTCCCGCCACTCCAACTGCATAGTATATTACCATTATTCATAGCGTCTGTTAGTAATCTATTTTTCAGCACATATTATTATAAGAAGTTCTGTTTCGTTAAAATAACTTAGCGTAGAAGCGCTATTATTTCTTCCTCTCTGTTTCGCTGTGCCTCTGTGTCTCAAAAAAATAACCACAACGTCACAGCGACAGGGAGGTTCACAGATTTATGTTTTGCTAAAATATCATAGCGTAGAAGCGCTGTTACTTCTTCCTCTGTGTTTCGCTGTGTCGTTGTGCTTCTGTGATTCAAAAAAAATAACCACAACGTCACAGCGACAGGGAGGTTCACAGATTTATGTTTCGCTAAAATAATTTAGCGTAGAGGCGCTATTACTTTTTCCTCTGTGTCGTTGTGCTTCTTTGGTTTAAAAAAATAACCACAACGTCACAAGAACAGGGAGGTTCACAGAGTTGTAAAGTTTGAAGTACGAGGTACAAGAAAGTGTTACTCTTTCGCACCTCGTACCTGTTTACTGGTGTATCACCATCAACGGAACATGGCTATGAAAAGCCAGTTGTTTGGTATGGCTGGTCGTAAATAATCGTTCGAAGAATCCATGCTTTTTGGGAATGCTTATGATCAGGTCTATCTGGTATTCCACTGCAAAATCATTGACCGCCTCTACATAGTTTGTATTGGTTGAGTAATGGTACTCAGGGTTCATATCCTGCAACAGGGAATGGATCGCATAACTTTCTCCCATAATAGTAGATGGATATTTTTCTATAACCTCATCCTCCTCTATATTGAATACAAACAGTTTGGCCTTTGTTTCAGCCAGTATCTTTCTTACCAGGTCAACCGGGATGGCCTTATCCGCTTTATCAAAATCACTCGTCAGCATGATCTCTTCGATTCTGGTAAAACGGGCATTAGCCGGAACAATGATAACCGGCAGTTTGGTATGTTTTGCTACGGAGAGTGTGTAACTGCCGATCAGCTTTTCTTCCAAAACGCCACCGCCGGTAATACCCATTACTACCAGCCCTGCATTTACTTTAGAGCATACGTCATCCAAACCCTGTGTTAATGCGCCGTATTCGCTTATCGTGTCAATGTTGATGCCGCTGGCCAATGCCAACAGTTCCTGCTTAAAAATTTCGAGGCCCTTTTCACTGTCTTCTTTTAGGGATTCCATATCCAGCATCTGTATACCGGGCACCATAGGATCGATCGTAACCGGTATCTCGTAAGAATGATACAGCACTATTTTTTTTGCGGCGAGTTGTTCTGCCAGTTGCAAAGCATATAAAGCTGCATTTTTTGCAGTTGGGGAAAAATCGGTGGGCACTAACAGGGTTTCCATAAACAAATAGTTTTAATGAAGAGAATACTTCATCCTTACTCTTACTCAATCAAAAAAATATGCCCGGCCCGGCAGAAAAGCCCATTTCGTATGAATCTGCCTTTTTATTGGATATTTTCAATGATCCCCGCAATACCCTGGCCACCACCTACACAGGCTGATACCATTCCGTATTTTTTATTCAGCCGTTTCATATCATTCAACAATTGCACGGTGAGTTTGCAACCGGTACAACCCAACGGATGGCCCAAAGCGATGGCGCCACCATTTATGTTCACGATATCGGGGTTCAGTCCCAACTCCCTTATTACCGCCAATGACTGGGAAGCGAAAGCTTCATTCAATTCTATCAAATCAATATCATTAAGGCTCATACCGGCCTGTTTCAATACTTTAGGAATAGCCGCCACCGGCCCGATACCCATAATGCGGGGATGCACGCCGGCAGATGCACAGTTTACCAGGCGGCCTATCGGTTTTAATCCCAGTTCAACCACCATACGTTCACTCATCACCAGCGCGAATGCCGCGCCATCACTGGTTTGCGAAGAATTGCCCGCTGTTACACTTCCGCCCATGGCAAACGCAGGTTTGAGTTTACTCAATGCTTCCATATTGGTATCGGCACGCACGCCTTCGTCGGTGTCTACCACGTAAGACCGTGTGGTTTTTTTTTCCTTTTCATTCAGGTAGGTTTCTTCTACAGTTATCGGTAAAATACCGCTTTTGAAATATCCGTTCTGTATTGCCTGCAAGGCTTTCTGGTGCGAGTTATAAGCAAATGCATCCTGGTCCTCCCGGCTCACCTTAAATTCTTTGGCTACCGCTTCGGCGGTAAGTCCCATGCTCAGGTAATAATCGGGTTCCTCTTTGGCAATGGAATAAGCCGGTACCGTTTTCCATCCGGCTGTAGGCACCAGGCTCATGCTTTCTGTACCACCGGCAATAATACAATCGGCCATACCGGTCCTTATTTTCGCTGTAGCTATGGCAATACTTTCCAACCCGCTGGCGCAATACCGGTTAATGGTGAGTCCGGCCACATCAATACCCAATGCACGGGCCGAAATGATCCTTCCAAACTGTAAACCCTGTTCTGCCTCGGGTACTGCATTGCCCACAATCACATCATCCACTCTTTTCGTATCTAATTGCGGAACCGATGCTACCAGTCCTTTGATCACTTCCACTGCAAGGTCATCCGGCCTGAAAAACCGAAAACCACCCCTTTTACTTTTACCCACTGCGGTACGGTAGCCAGCTACGATATATGCTTCCTGCATGATGATTGTTTTTTGCATATCAAAAGTAAGGAAAATACATAAAAGTTGTTTATGCAACTAAATATAGTGAATGGTGAATGGGCAATAAGCAAGGGGAATTTTTAGCCATTACTTGAATAAATATTGACCATTCACCATTGACCATTCACCACCCCACTTATCTTCGCCCCATGATCTACCCGCTTATCCGCGAACTGCTGTTTTGTTTCCCGCCGGAAGAAGTGCATTATTTTTCGATGAACCTGCTGAAAACCGCTTGTGGCCTGGACTTTACAAGGACTGCCATTGAAAAGCAATTCGGATTCAACAGTGCGGAACTGGAAAAACAGGTGTTTGGGTTGACTTTCCGTAACCCAGTTGGACTAGGCGCGGGCTTTGATAAAAACGGTTTATACCTGACTGAACTGGCGGCGCTCGGCTTTGGCTTCGTGGAAATAGGAACTGTAACGCCCAAAGCTCAAGCTGGTAATGATAAACCGAGATTATTCCGCCTTCCGGCAGATAAGGCTTTGATCAACCGGATGGGATTCAATAATGATGGCGCAGACACCATTCAAAGAAGGCTCACCAAATGGAACAACTCCAAACCCCAAACTCCAAACTCCAAACTCATTCTTGGCGGTAACATCGGCAAGAACAAGCTCACCCCCAACGAAGATGCCTGGAAGGACTACCTCATTTGTTTTGATAAACTCTTTGATTGCGTGGATTATTTTGTGGTGAATGTCAGCTCGCCCAATACACCGGGCTTACGTGAGCTACAGGAAAAAGATTCCTTACAAAAGATACTTTCAGAACTGCAAAACAGCAACCGGTCCAGATCTCATCCTAAACCAATATTGCTGAAAATAGCCCCCGATCTTACAAAGGAACAACTGGATGATATTATTGCTCTTTCAACTGAGGTACAGCTCAGTGGCCTGGTAGCTACCAATACCACCCTCAACCGCCAACAACTCCAGACTCCAGACTCCAGACTCCAGACTATCGGCCCCGGCGGATTAAGTGGGCAACCTCTACAGGCCCGGTCAACTGAAATTGTGGAATATATTTCCCAACAAACCAAAGGGGCTCTTCCCATTATAGCCAGCGGAGGGATTTTTACCGGACCCGATGCTACAAAAAAAATGGATGCAGGCGCCACGCTTGTACAGGTTTGGACAGGTTTTATTTATGAAGGGCCGTTGA
>JBKJPR010000304.1:0-3373 GCA_046594275.1 Sediminibacterium sp. | reverse complement strand
CGCTTAATCCTTTGCCGCAGATAAAAATGCGGAAATTGAACTGAACAGACTGTAAAATGGGTAACAGTTCTGTGATGATAATGCGTAAGGCATCTATATTGGGTAAGTAATCCAGTGTGCCATTGAATAAGAAAAGCTTTGTGGAAGGCTGTAATCCATGAAGACTTATTAACTGTTCCCTGCTTTTTTTTCTTTCATCAAAACATATGGGTTGCAGTAAATCCGTTCCATAACTGATAACGCTACATTTATTATCATCAAGGCGCCAATGCCTGGTTGCCCAGGTTTTATCTTCTTCGGTTATGAAAAAATTATGGTCGGCTTTTCTGTGTATCTGTTGCTCATACCATTCATACAAACGCCACCAGGCCCGTTGCAAATCGCGGAAACGGAGCGCCTCAATATTGTGCGAACGGATAACCACCGGTTTTTGGGTGAACCAACGAAGCAAAAGCCCCAGCCAGCCTAAATAGGAGTGTTCAACCATTACCAGATCAATGCCCTGTTCTTTGATCAATTTCACGAGCTTATACAGGTAACGCAGATTAAGTACCCCCCACCAGTGATTGTATAGAAAGGGTAAGACATGGAAAGGCTCATTTTCGGGCACGAAATTCTCTTTAGCAACAACGAGCGTGACTTTTGTCTTTGCCGCTAAATGCCTGTAAAACGCTGCCACACATTTCTGGCCACCCATTTCTGCCGGGAACACTTTATACGATACCAGGACCAGTACAGATGGCGTGGTCATTTTAGGCAAGTTCTTTATTTTTCCTGACCGTTGATACCACCGCCCCAATCAATAATAGCCATATCAATGCAGAAGCGGCTACTGCTGCTTTATTGCTGCTATAATAGGAAGCCGGTTTGAATTCGAATCGTATCTGGTGATTGCCCGCGGGTATGGCTAATCCTCGCAATACATAATTGGTTTGAACGATGGGCGTTTCTTTATCATCGATATACGCTTTCCATCCACGGTCATAGAATATTTCGCTGAATACGCTAAACTGGTTGTTTTTACTGGTTGACTGATAAGTTACCACATCATTGTCATTTTTTAGTAACCGGATCGAACCGCTCGAATCTGCAACCGGTTCAAAAGGAATATCTTTTTTAAATTTTTCCTCAACGATGGCTGTATCTTTTGGCGTAAAATGATCCAGGGCTTTCATGGCTGATCCCTGGTCCTTTACATATTGAATATGCTTTACAAACCATGCCTGTCCCAATGCGTCAGCATTCACCTGCAGCATCTGCTGTCCGCTCTGTTGGTCGGGTGAGATTACATACCTGGTATTGAGCATATCCAGTACCTGTTTATTCAAGGGTTGTTTATTCAACTGATAAGTGAGCAGGTCATCATAGATGCTTAATTTGGCGGGGTGATAACCGCCTACCGAACGGTGATGATAAGAAGTGAAGGCGTCATTGTAGGGTCCACCCTGCGCAGCCAGGTTTAGCACTCTTGGATGGGTGGTATCCTTTAATATTACGGCATCTACGGGCGATATTTTGAAAGCATTATCATTAATGGCTTCCTCTTCCTGGAAATTGTTATCATTCAGGTACTTTCTGCCTGCAGAAAGTATATCAATTGAACTCACTATAATGATAGCAGCCATCGCATAAGTGGCTTTGAGTTTATTTTTCAGGAATAGCCATAATAAAATAATGCCTGCAGCGATCAATAATATCGCCCTGAGCAAATCCGCCCCGAACAGGGACTGCCTGTCCTGTTTCAATGCGTTATAAAAAGCATTGCCCTCTTCCTGTTTTCCGCCAAGCGCTTGTGTGAACATGTTTTTAATGCCCTCATCATTCTTCCCGATGTAATCGAAAGAAAGATAAAGGCCGAGCGCTACGAGCAATAGCCCGCCTGTTATATAAATACTTGTCTTTAATTTTTCAAGGGCATCTGCTTTGTTGGTTTCTTCAAACAATAATCGCTGCAATGCCATCACACCCAGTAAAGGGAAAAGCAATTGCGGAATAATGAGGATGATAGATGGCGCCCTGAATTTATTATACAGGGGAAGATAGTTGAACAGGAAAGTATTGAATGAGGAGAAATTGCTGCCCCAACTCATAAAAATGGCCAGAGCACATACTGCCAGTATCCACCACTTGTGCCATGTTTTCAGGTATATCATTCCGAAAATGAACAGGAAACAGATAACCGCTCCCAGGTATACCGGCCCGGAAGTGCCCGGTTGGGTACCCCAATATGGACCGGTGCTGGCCGCAAATTGTGCCGCCTGGTCTTCCGGTATTCCCTTTTCAATGGCCAGCTTTGCGAGGTGAGAGTTAACATCAAGTTCCTGGCCTATATCAGAGCTGCTGCCGCCATATATCCGCGGGATCATGAATGTATAGGTCTCAAGTTTTCCATAGCTACCGTAATAAAATGCCCTGTCAATTTGTAAACCGCTTTGTTTAACGGCTTTACCGGTAGAATCGAGACTTAATGAACTGCCCCGTATCGTAGCCTTTGCATAATCGTTTGTGGTGGCGAGTGATACCAGGTTTGCCGTGGCCCCGATAGCGCCGGCTATTACGGCAATGCCTAAAGAGGTAACCAGGTGTTTATAATCTTTCTGTTTGATCCATTGAATGCCAAAGCCCACCGACATAAACCCGGCCACGATCAAAGCGTAATAGGTTACCTGCAAATGGTTCATAGCAATCAGCAGGGCACTGAATAGCGCTGTAAGGGCAGCGCCCCATAGGTATTTTTTACTGTATACAAGCCATAGTCCCGCAAGGAGTGCAGGCATATAGCCCATAGCCTGCATTTTAGTATCATGCCCCACCGCTACAATAACAGGGCTATACGTTGCATAGGCATAGGCGATACCACCCAATACCCCCAGCCAGGGCCGGATCCCGACTACCTGTGTAAGAAAATAAAAAGCAATACATAATAAAAAGAAATAGCCAATAGGCTTCTTCAACAACATCAGAAAACTATGTACATAAATTGGTGAAAGCGGGTTACTGGTTTCCAAAGCAATCTGGTAAGCAGGCATGCCGCCAAAAAGATTGTTGTTCCATAATGGAAAATGGCCATGTTTTTCTTTATAATTATACATGTCCTGCGCCATTCCTTTCCAGTGTATCACGTCTCCCTGCCCCAATACTTTTCCGTCAAGAACGGGTTTACAAAAAATAACAGCCACTACCAGAAATATACCCACGGCAATGGCGTGGGGTAAGAGTGATTTCCATTGAAAGTTCTTCATGCGTTAATTTTAGGCTACCGGCAAACCTACAGGAAAAATGTTTATTTTTTTAGGGTCAATCGTATCATTTACAATGTGTTTGAATGTAATTTGTGTTAAACTTCCTGCCCGGCGACAGAAAATCCGGATAA
>JBKJPR010000284.1:0-9266 GCA_046594275.1 Sediminibacterium sp. | reverse complement strand
TTGTTCCTGACCTTCTGGGGCGATGAATGGTAACTCCAGTAGTTGCTGAAAATAAATGAGATAGTGTACAACCAGGCGGCGGTAATGATGAGGTAGCCGTGTTTATACGCTGCTTTTTGTAATGAGTGGATCAAGTATGTAGGGTTTGCTTTTTTACTTCATTCCAGATAGCGTCCATTTCGGTCAGGCTTAGTTCCTCAAGCTTTTTTCCCTGTGTCACAGCAATGGATTCCATCTGCTGAAAGCGATAGATGAATTTTTTATTGGTCTTTTCGAGTACTCCTTCGGGATCTACCTGCAAAAACCGTGCATAATTTACCAGGCTGAACAGGACATCTCCGAATTCTTCCTCGATCTTCTCTTTTGAATCGAGCCTGATGGCTTCCTGCAACTCTCCTATTTCCTCCTCCACTTTTTTCCATACATCTTCTTTGTTATCCCATTCAAACCCCACCTGTTTTGCTTTTTCCTGTATTCGGGTAGCTTTTACTACGGCAGGCAGGGAAGGCGGAACACCGCCAAGAATGGACTTCTTCCCTTCTTTCATCTTTAGTTTTTCCCAATTCCTTTTCACATCCTCTTCATCAGTCACTTTCACATCACCGTAAATATGCGGATGCCTGAAAATGAGTTTTTCACAAATGCCATTGATCACGTCATGTAATTCAAATTGCTTTTGCTCCGACCCGAGCTTCGCATAAAAAAGTATATGCAGCAGCATATCCCCCAATTCTTCTCTGATGCCTTTCCAGTCTTCTCCGGTAATGGCATCAGCCAGTTCATACGTTTCTTCAATGGTCAGGGGGCGTAAAGTATGGATGGTTTGTTTTTTATCCCAGGGGCATTGCTCACGCAGCTCGTCCATGATCTTCACTAATCTTAAAAAACTATCCGCAGTGTTTTGCATACATTCAATTTAAATGGCCATGGCCGATAAAATAAAGAAACCCGTGAATAGTAAGGCCATAATGATGGTTGACAGAAACAGTACAAGTATATATTTAAATACCGTTTTTGCCCTCCGCTGTTCATAAAAATTACGGAGGCCCTTATACCAGTAAAAGAAGCCACTCAATATAAATAATCCTTGTAGCCAGTCAGGTTCCGTAAAATTAAAGAGAGAGAAGAGTGCCTCAACCCCCATCCCGATAAGGATAATAATGAAAGTGCCGCAATACAGGTGAATGGTAAATACAACATGGTTAACGTAAAAGAAATTTTTCCTGCGTATGTAAAGCAACTGCAGCGCCAGGGCGAACAGCGGCAGCGAAACAAACAGCATTTGCGGGAAAAGATGTTTGAACTTGTCGAGTATGGCGGTCCATACCGCTTTGTTATCATTCTTGTATTTCTCTTTCAGGTGTATATTCTGTCTTGCAAAACGACGCCTCAAAAAATTATCCCGCTCAGACGCAGGTAAATGCGCCTGGATTGAATCATATGCTTTCACATTTTTATATACCGTATCTTTTTTACCTCCTCCAAAAATACTGATCCCGCTATTCCCGTTCAGGGTTTTTAATTTGCTCCTGGCAGTAGTATCGCGTTTGATAAGGGCAATATCACTATCGTAAAGGGTAACGGTATTTTGCATGGCCAACCTGGCTATTGCTGGCATTGAATCGTGAATGTCTTTTGTAATATCTTTTTTTTCTCTTTCCAGTTTTTTAAGTATGCTTGCCGCACTGGGCCGCGTTTCATTAAACTTAACCACATTTTCTTCTTTGTTCAGTGCAAAAAGGATCAGGAAAAAGAAAGCCGAAGTAAATACATACATCCGGATCGGGTGCAGGTAATCGGCACGTCGGCCCCTGAGGTATTCATGGGATAAATAGCCTGGCCTGAACAAAAGATATCGTAACGTACTGAAAAACTTCCCGTCGAAATGGGTTATATCGTATATAAAATGGGTTACCAGTTGCCAGAAACTTTCTTTCGGCTCAATATTCTCCTGGCCGCATACATGGCAAAACCTTCCATGTATGGCTGCGCGGCAGTTCAGGCAAACCTTGTCTTTTCTCTCAGGTAAGTGCGACACTTGTTAACGTTTGACTAAAAATACAGAACTATACGATTGCTGCAAGTACAATACACACGATGTTTTTGGATTGTTGAAAACTGTACGGGTATCTTTGAATATAAATTTGCTACCCCCATGAGATTCCTGCTGACCCTGTTATGTTGCATCCTTTTCGCAAGCGGTTATAGCCAGTACTATTTTAATGATATCCTTTCCACCCAGCTCAGCAATGACCAATACAAATTGCTTCGCACCCATAAGATCAAAAAAATAAAAGCTGTCAGCTATGAAGCTGATAACAGCCTGACGGAAGGTTTTTTCATTGAAGAAGAGATCAGTATGGACGGGAAACGGATCACCCTCAATGCGCTTACCTCAGGAGACAGGGTATCTGTTACGAACCGGACCTACGAATCGGGTAAACTCAAACGGACCCAGGCAAAAGGCAGCGCAGTTGAGTTGAAAACAGAATACACATATAACGAAAAAGGGCAGGTACAAAAGATACAGTTCACCACTTTAGACACTGCTACTGCGGTAAAAATGGTGTCTACCGAAGAACATGAATGGGTATACAATGAAGCAGGCCAGCCTGTTTCTATGCTTAAGATCAAGAATAAGGCCGATACTATGGCGATTGAATTTATAAAAGATGAGCAGGGGCTGATTGCAGAGGAACGCTGGAAGAAAAAGAACAGGAAACTGGAGACCTACTATTATTATTATGATGCAAAGAACCGTTTAACAGATATTGTCCGTTATAATGCCAGGCTGAAAAAGCTGCTGCCCGATTATCTCTATGAATATGACGATAAGGGCCGTGTAAACCAGATGACACAGGTTTCCCCAAATAGTTCCAGTTACATTGCATGGCTGTATACCTATACTGAAAAAGGCCTTAAGCAAACTGAAACGGGCTATGACAAAGAAAAGAGACTGGTTGGCAGGATCGAATACGAGTATGAATTATACTGAAACGGCTTTATGATTGGGTACCGTTAGGGTGAACTTTGTGCCTTTCCCAAACGTTGAATTCACGAAGATATCTCCCCCGATGCGGGTCAGCGCTTCCTTTACGATATACAAACCGATGCCCAGGCCATTCCTGTAATCAGTGCTACGGAAAAATATCTGGAATATCTTATTCAGGTGTTCATCTATGATGCCAACACCATTGTCTTCAATATGTACGATCGCTTCCGTGTCGGAGACCGTAACACTAATCTGCACTTTGGGATGCGCTTCATCCTGCCGTTGGTATTTTACCGCATTGGAAATAAGGTTATTCAGTATCAGGGATAACCTGAATCCATCAGTCCTGAATTCTGTGTCCTGGTCTACCTTTACCTCAAAAACGATATGCGGGTTCTGCATATTGCAAAGCTGTATGCTTTCATGCAGTAAGTTGCTGAAATTGACCACTTCATTCACATTGTCTACCCTGATACCTTTGTAATATTCAATTATCTTATGAACGAAAACATCCATTTTGTTAACACAGCTTTCTATCATCCCATAATAATTATGAGGATCGTCGAGGGGCTGCTGCAGTCTGGCTACATTCACAATACCCAGGATATTGGCCAGAGGCGAACGCAGGTCATGGGAAGTGCTGTATACAAAACGATTCAGTTCATCGTTGGCTTTTTCTAATTCGTGTATTTTGTTTTTGAGTTCAAGTCGGGTGCTATACACTTCATAGGCATTCTGTATGGCGTTTTTCAATTCCAGGTCATCCCATGGTTTTTTGATATACCGGAATACCTCCCCGTTATTGATCGCGTCAACAATAGCATCCATATCTGTATAGCCGGTGATCAGGATCCGCATCGGGTCGGGATGGGCTATCCGTATAATATTAAAGAATTCTACCCCGGTGATCTTTGGCATGCGCTGATCTGCAAGAATAATGTGTACATCATTTTCATTTAATATATTCAGCCCTTCCCCTACCGTGCTTGCCGTAAATATCTCGTAATGCCTTCTGAAACCAGCCTGGAATGCAAGGAGGTTATTGGTCTCATCATCAACATACAACACTTTTATTTTCGAATCTGGTTTTTTGGTCATGAATATTGGCGTTAGTTAATAGCTGATTCCGGCAGAGTATGATATAAAGTTATAATAAATTCCGCACCATTTCCGGGGGACGAGAAAACATCTATTTTACCCTCATGCCGCTGTATGATCTTGAATACGATTGATAAGCCTAATCCCGTTCCCTCCCCTACATCTTTTGTAGTAAAAAATGGGTCATAGATCTTTTGTCTTACTTCATTGGTCATGCCGATTCCACTATCTTTTATCCGTATTTCTATCTGGTTATCAATATCTTTTGTGCTGATTATCAATAGTTCCTCCGTAGATTGTTGTTTTTTTGCTTTAATAGCCTGTATACCATTACTGAGAATATTCATGAAGACCTGGTTGAGCTTACCTGGCAGGCATTCTATGCTTCCATTGGCCTGAAAATCTTTTTTTATCTTTACATTTTCAGGAAGCTGGTTCTTCAACAGGATCAGGGTAGAATCAAGCCCTTCATGAATGTTCACTATCTTAATATCGCTTTCATCCAGTCGGCTGAAATTTCTTAATCCCAATACGATCTCGGCGGTACGCTCAGCTCCGTCCTGTATCCCTTTCATCAAACTGTCTATCTCGGTTTTTACATACTCGATATCAATCTGCTTTTTCAGCTTCTCAATGTTTTGAAGCTGTTCGGGAATAAGGTCTTTGTCAGTAGTATGTAATTTGTCGTATTCGTCTATCACCTCCATCAGGTCCCTGATATCCATTTGCAGAGGCTTGATATTTGATTTTACGAAATTGATGGGATTATTTATTTCATGTGCTATGCCTGCGGTCAATTGCCCGAGAGAAGCCATTTTTTCTGCCTCCACCAATTGTGTCTGGGTGTCTTTCAGGTCCTGCAAAGCGCCGCTGAGGCTACTGTTTGAGGATTGCAGTTCTTCTGTTCGTTCAGCCACTTTCTTTTCCAGCATCACATTCTGGTCCCGCACCAGTTTCTCATTTTCCAGGGATGCTTTCAATGCCTCCGCCTGTGATTTTTCTTTTTCGCGCCTGAGTATATTGATCTTGTCTGCCAGCGCTATGGATAACAGTATCCCTTCAATGGCCGATCCCACGTAGAGGATATAGGTGGTAAAATCATTGTAGGGAAGAATGTTTAAGTTCCGCAGAACAAATATGATCATTCCTCCCAGGAAAGCTATCCAGGCTACAAAGTAAAAATAGGCGGGTTTGTATTTTTTCTCCCAGGCAATATACAGGGAGGCGCCAAGAAGTATAAATCCGCCTGCAAGGCTGATGATGTTTATGATATTATAGCTTAGCCCATTTGATCCCAGAAGACTAAGAACAATACTCGTCACATAAAAAGCGATCAGGAGGAACAGGAAAGGGTTGAGTTTTGGGGTATAATATCTGGTATGGAGAAAAAAGATGGCAAAGGTAACCCCACTAATACCTGCCAATGCAGAAGCGATGGGCAAAGCATAATCATTAATCGCGGGGTAACCGGGCCAGAAATATTTAAATCCATAGCCGGCCAGCGTGATCTGTGCGATACTGAGGAACAGCAGGTAAATGACATATACCAGGTAGCTCCTGTCCCTTGTAGAAAAACAAAGAAAAAGGTTATACAGGAATATAGCCAGCATGATGCCCATATAGATCCCAATAGCCATTTCCTGTAAACTAAGCGAAGCATCCAGTGAACTCCTGTTTTCGATGAACAATGGCAATAAGACCTGGTGCTTACTTTTGAATTGCAAAAAATAAGTGGCTGAATCGCCTTTTTTCAGAGATATCCTGCCTACAAAATTCGGTGTCACCTGTCCGCTTTGTTCAAACACCAATGCATTGCCAGCTTTCTTTAGTAGTACAAGCCGGTCACCCTCTAGTTTATAAAATGTGAGATAAGATATATTGGAATATTGCAGGTCAACAAACAGTGTTGAATCATCCGTTTTATTTAGAATCGAAAACTTAACCCATATTGTTCCTTTCAGTACCGGGAATATGGGTATATTTTTCTGTGAAGGGATGAACTGGCCGGCTGTGGTAATAGTTGCAGGAGTATAATGGTCGTTACTGTCGATCAGGATGGTGGTCTTCGAACCCAGCGATACAGGTTTGTCTGCTTTTTCGATGACCAACGGGCCCTGTGCAGAAGACAATACGGGCAGCATACAACACATCCAAAGCAGTAAGAGGCAGCAGCCTTTGTAAGGGGGTACCAGTCTTCTATTTTGCTGAAAGAAAAAAAACATAAGCAGGCCTAACATTTACCAAATAAAAGGAATAATCCTCTTTGTACCTTTTTTATAATCCTGGTACTCCTTCCCAAAATAAGAAGAAAGCATCTTTTCTTCCACACCTATCCGTACATAGTAAGCAATGGTCATTGACATAACCGCTATCAAGGTGGCCCAAACTGCATTTAAAAAAACAGGGCAGCCCACAATGGCCATAAATGCGCCCAGATAACTGGGATGCCGCACCCATTGATAAGGACCCGACTTCACCAGTTGATGATCATTGGTTAAGGTAACTGTTGCCGTAAAATGCTTTCCCAGAGTCCGTATCGCCCATACCCTGATGGAAATACCTGTAATCAGGAGGAAGGCCCCCACCATGGTAAGCATGAAAGAAAACTCCTGCGCATTATTCAGATAGGCCCATTCAGTAACTGAGGCTACTACACTTAATGACGACATGATTAAAATGACAAGTATAGAAAAGCGGTCACTGCTCTTATCTCTTTTGGTTTCTTCTGTACTGAATGCAGGCTGGCTCAGCCATAAACAGGCAGCCGATAGGGCCAGCAAAATGGATTTATAATGAAGAATAAGCTCAGGCCTTGCCGCCAAAGGCGCGAAATTGAGTAATAAAATAGCAGCTATTGTAAATCCGGTCTTATTCATTGGGCTCGCCTTCTTTAATCTTCAAGGGGATATTAAATTCGGAAATGTTTACGCCCGGTATTTCCAGGTCGTAATGTACCAGTACCGAAATGTCTTTAAAAGGAGATTTTTCAACTGAAGTTGATTTGAGATTTTTTCTCAGCAATAACATTTTTTCCCGTTCTCTTGGGTGGGCATGTGTGAGTGTATCTGCATCCGAAAGGAAGACCGCTGTTGCCAAAAGGTCTAATTTGGGATAGTAGAAAGTTCCATCATTACCTACTGTTTTCAGAACGCTGCTGCCTATCCATTGATTGAAACGTACTGTTGCAGGCGAACAAAGTGAGAACATAGTAGAGAGGCCGATCTGTTCTGCAATGACCACGGCCGCGATGGAGGGGAACAGGCTCCCTATGCCCAGTCCGGCCACTTCTTTCGAGTTCCACAATCCACATAATTCCCCGGTTCCATTCTGAGCATACTGTGCCACTATATCATATATCTTGTCATCCATATATCCTGTGGCATCTTCGATAGGAAGCCTGGTAATGCCATTGGCAGCATGCACCCTTGCCCCGCCATACATTTTCAGTCCGTCAAGGGTTTCCACAACAATAACAAATACAGCAGGATTATTTGCCCATTCATTATTAGAGGAAGTAACTTTTATGATGCCGTGATGCTCCAGTACATGCCTATGCCCGTCGATAAATTTCTGGCAGGTCTCAGGGTCATCTATTGCCCGGAAGGCCCTGATACGGATTTCAGTATTTAACACAGCTTCTTCATGCATCAGTCAGGAGGGGTTTTTCACATAAACAAAATAACAAAACTCTCTGGTCTTTCATCACAATTATTATATGTGGTATGCGTTTTTGTGTACTTTTAATATATCTAATGTTTTAAACCCCCCAGTAAAACGCATGGAAGAAAAAAAGATCAACGTACTCTATGTTGATGATGAACCCAACAATATCACTTCCTTCAAAGCTGCTTTCAGAAGAGTTTTTACCATCTTCACAGCGGAATCTGCGGAAGAAGGAAGACAGATATTGGAAAAAGAGTTGATACATGTCATCCTAAGCGACCAGCGTATGCCTAAAATGACCGGTATCGAATTTTTTCAATCTATTTTAACCACTCACCCAGACCCTATCCGCATCCTGATCACCGGCTATACAGATATTAATGCCGTGATCGATGCCATTAACGTAGGCCAGGTATACAAATATCTGTCCAAACCCTGGAACGAAGAAGATGTAAAGAACCACGTGTATAAAGCTTACGAAGTACTTGACCTCCGGCAAAAAAATAAAGAACTAACTGAGAAACTGATTGAAGTCAATGAAAAACTGGAGTTCCTGGCCAGGCAGAATTTATTGTCCTAATCAGCATTACTCAAAGGTATAGGTATTGCGATGCCACAGTTTGGCGCCATTTGACTGGATTTTTTCATAGGTTATTTTAAAATCTGTCTTGTCTAAAATAACAATGGAGTATAAAATGCCCTTCCATGAAAATTTATTTTTCTCCAGGTATACTACGAATTTACCACTCGGTCCTGGGGTACCGTAGGCAGGTTTCAGTTGTTGAATCTTTGAATCGCCATTCAGAAAGAAGCTTGTTCTTTCATTAGCAATGGTATCTGTCATATGAGCCACCCATTGCGAATCCGGCAGGGCGTTGGTTTTTTCTAAAGTTTCAAAATTTACCTGCTTCCAGCGCCTTCCTTCATTCCACATGTAAGTAGTAATAGAGTCGTATACCTGAACAGTTTTAGATTGCTTTGCCCCACTGTTCACGGATAAAGTAAAAGTGGTGGCCTGCTGCAACCGGCCCGTTTCCAGAACACCGTATAAGGTTACTTTTACACCATTGAATGTAACAATAGTTTTGTCGTTTGATTCAGCAACACTCCATTTAGCTGTTGTTCCTTTATTAAAAGGGACGATCGTGTCCTGTAAAAAAAATTCTTTAATAGTACCCGTTGGAGAAGTGGGTGTGGGCGGAGGGGGAGTGGGTACAGGAACCGGATCATCTGGCTTTGAACAGCCATTGATTACGATTACAGATAATATTACTATGAAGTCGAATACTTTCATATAACGCTTAAATTGAATGCAGAATGATCTTTCAATTTTTACTTCAACTCAATTTTGATGCCATATAAAATGTATCCCATTAAGACGCTGAATTCAAAAGATAATGCTGTAAGATTGTTGATTATCAATACTGAAAACCAGAATGCAATAATTGCCTGGTTTCATAGGATAGTGGAAAAGATTATGCAAGGTACAAAAACCTGCCCAAAGAGTGTTTAA
>JBKJPR010000100.1:0-3043 GCA_046594275.1 Sediminibacterium sp. | reverse complement strand
TTGATAGAAACGATCTTCAGGCTGAATTTTTGGGCGATCTCCGTTAATTGGGGTAACCGGGCCATTGTTCCATCTTCATTCATCACTTCTACCAATACCCCTGCAGGCTCCAGGCCCGCTAAACGGGCAAGATCTACTGCCGCTTCCGTATGTCCGGTTCTGCGTAACACACCTCCCGGTTTTGCCCGAAGCGGAAAAATATGGCCCGGCCTACCCAGATCCGAAGGTTTTGTATCGGGATTGACCAGCGCCTGGACCGTTTTGGCCCTATCCTGGGCAGAGATACCGGTAGTGGTTCCCTGGCCTATCAAATCAACAGAAACGGTAAAAGCAGTTTCGTGTAAAGAAGTGTTGGAAGAAACCATGGGTCCCAGTTCCAGCTCGGCGCAACGCTCTTCAGTGAGTGCGGCGCAGATCAGACCACGGCCCTCTTTACTCATAAAATTGATCACTTCCGGCGTGGTATGCTGGGCCGCTACAATAAAATCGCCTTCATTCTCGCGATCCTCATCATCCACTACAACAACCATCTTCCCGTTCCGGATGTCCTCAATCGCATCTTCGATCCTGTCTAACATAATAATGTATTAGTGCGCAAATTTACAGCCAATGCCTTGAAATTGGTAAACAGGATACCCTAAAAGAGAAATACTGCCGGAAATTTTTACCAATAACGCAAATGAATGGGTTAATTAACCATTGCTTTCGCGTTAAATACCTAATGCAGCCAACAGAATGTTTTGTTTCCTTAGCCTTTTGAAACTGCGTTATGCTTTACAAAAAGTTTTTATACTGCATGCTATGCACATGGTTCATTCCTGTATGGGTAACTGCACAGCAGACTACCGGGAGTATTGGTGGAACCATACAAACAAATACCGGCGAGCCATTGGCCGGTGCTTTACTGAAGATGATGCATGAACCAACAGGCACTATGTATTTTTCGCAAAGCAGCAGGGCTGGTGTTTTTGCCCTTAACAACCTGAATCCCGGTGGGCCTTATTCATTAGAGGTTTCTTCGTTGAATTTTGCAAAGGAAAAGAAAACAGATATCTATATAAGCCTCGGTGAAGGTTCACGGGTTGATATAGTTCTGATACCACTGGCTTCCTTGCTGGGAAATATAACAGTTGCGGCTACCAGAAGACCCAACACAATTTTCGGTAAAAGCGGTAGCTATAACGTGATCAGCCAGGATAAAATAGAAGCGTTACCGGCATCCGGCAGCCACCTGCATGAATACCTGCGAGTAGTGCCGCGGGCAAAATTAGTCAGCGGAAATGAAGGCGCGGTATCGGTAGCAGGACAAAATAACCGATACAATGCATTCTACATTGACGGCGCTGTAAACAATGATGTATTTGGCCTGGCGGCATCCGGAACCAATGGCGGGCAGGCGGCCATTTCGCCATTATCCGTTGATGCGATACACCAGTTCCAGGTAGCTGTTTCACCCTATGATGCCTCTATCGGAAATTTTACCGGGGCAGGTATTAATGCGATTACACGTTCAGGAAGCAACAGAACGGAAGGCTCTGTCTATTATTTTGTAAGTAATCAACGCTTAACAGGCAAAACACCTACCGGCCTGAAAGAAGATGCAGAAAAGCTGGAACCATTTTCACGAAAGACATATGGCTTTCGTTTACAGGGAGCGATTAAAAAAAATTCTGTTTTTTATTTTACGAACATTGAGTTGCAGAGAGATGTGCACCCTCAGCCTTTTTTATTCAGCCAATATACAGGTAATACAAAAGACCTTAACCTACTATTTATTCTGGCGAATACATTAAAAGGGACTTATCATTACGATGCAGGTAGTTTCCTTGATAACCCTGAGCGGGTACATGCAGACAGAATAGTGACAAGGTTTGACTGGAACCTTAGTAACAGGCATACCTTAGCTGTAAGTAACCGTTATAGTTATGGTGAGAGAACGAATACCAATGCAGGTAATGCCAACAGCATTCATTTCAGTAATGATGGGTTTGCTTTATTAACAAGAACGAATTCCACTTCGTTCGAACTGAAGAGTATTATCAGCAGGAAAGCAGGCAATAAATTACTGATCACGTATACCGATGTAAAAGATGACCGTGAACCATTGGGGCAGCCTTTTCCCAGGGTACGGATCAATGATGGCGAGGGGGCTTTTATTTTCGGAACAGATAACAGCTCTACCCAAAACCTGCTGACACAAAAGAACTGGACGCTGTTTGATAAATATCATTTCATCACCGGCAAACATGCATTGAGCATGGGATTGGATTGCGAATACAACCACGTTTTCAACGCATTTATTCAGAATACATTCGGCAATTATACGTATGCATCCATCGGTGATTTTCTTACCAATACAAGGCCATCCGTGTATCAATTGGGTTTTTCGCTGGTCGACAGCACCCATACCGATCATACGGCTGCGGCTGCAAAATTCGGATTTCTAAAAACTGCGTTGTTTGTAAATGATGAGATAAGGATTGCCGGCAACTTTATAGTAAATGCCGGTTTGAGAGTTGATCAATATCATTTTCTCACAACACCTGCTGCCGCTGATTATGCCAACCAGGTGGCCATCCCGGCATTTTCGCAATACTGGGACCTACAGGGTGCCGGATCAGGTGTAAAAACAAAATTTCCAATCACAGTATCTCCCAGGATAGGCGTATTATATACTATGCCCGGGAAACTTATAACACTGCGTGGTGGATTGGGGATTTTTACCGGCCGCCTGCCACTTGCCTGGCCCGGGGGTGCCTATCATAATAATGGGATTTTTACAGGGGGGTATATGGCCAATGCTGCGCAACTGAACAGCATCCGTTTCAGGCCAGATCCTTATAAACAATGGAAGCCTGGTGAGGTCGGTGCCACCATCAATAAAGAGCCTTTGAACCTTACTTCTGCCAGGCTTCGCATGCCTGCCTTATTCAGAACATCACTGGCAGTGGAAAAGAAATTCGGTAATGGATGGTCGGCTTCTGTAGAAACCATGTTCAGTAAAAACCTGCAGGAGATATATTATACCAATGTGAACCTTTTA
>JBKJPR010000314.1:0-5316 GCA_046594275.1 Sediminibacterium sp. | reverse complement strand
TTTCTCAAGTGTAATAGTGTCAGAATGCCGGTTCTCTATTACTATATCAAAGTTTACCATTGCCCGCTGATCCGTTAGTTCTTTTAGTGGCCGCTCTGGCTTATGTGTAACAATAACGCTGTCTTGCGCAATCAGCGTATTGATAAAAAACGAAAAAATAAGGGAGGATAGAATTTTTGGTGATTGCACTTTATAGTAGTTTAAACTTTCTTTTATAAAAAGTTCAGATATTACCGTTAACGACCAGAGCTTGCTGCTGTGCTGGTATTTTATAATGTTCAGTCCGGAACTGCAGCCGATTGAAAAACTGATGATGAAGTTAACAACAAAATCTGATAGATTCGTCTGCCGGATATTAGCTGATAGTAGTACAACGGCCTATTGTTGTTCCGTCTGCCAGCATAGCAGCAAACCCAATGTTGCATGTTCGCCCTTCTTTTTGGTGTGTCGAACTGAAAGTCTGTATCTACCGAAGCAGAAAGTGTGCTTTGCAAATAGGCCTGACCTGGTGCGCTTGCTAATCTATCTTTCTGTTCTTTTTAAAATTTTCTGCTTGGTCAAAAACCTCAACATACACTTCGTCTCTTTCTACAGGTGGATAACTAAACTCGTCTAAAAGCAATATCAGTCCAACTTTAAGAGCTGATTTAATGTCGTCCCGTTTGTTCCAGTCAGGAAATTTAGCTTGTGTATCTACTAAATCTTTAACGGCTTTTGCAAGTGCTATTAATTTTTTTTCGGGATAAGTGAAATCATACTTTACGCAAAGTTCTTTGAGAATGTCATAAAAGGCTTTTTCTTCAAAGTCAATTCCTAGTGCTTCACCTGCAGAAAACTCTTTGTGAACTTCCCAAATTAAATTTGTCAACTGCTCTGCCATTTCCTCATACACTTCACTTCTCAAAATATCGTTTTCGTCTCTTTGATTATATTTATCAACAAGTACTTGCATCTTTTTAGAAAAGTCAATGCCTTTTACTTTATTTACTTTTCTTATTTCACCAATCACTTTGGCTAATAACTGTTGAAGCAATTTTATTTTGGTATTCGGCATTTTAATTTTTTCAATCTTAGCCAAATAGTTTTCATCAAAAATGTCTTGTTCGGTTTCATCTTCTTTGCCTAATTTGAAAATTTCTTCTACACCATCACTTGCCAAAGCATCTTTAATCATTTCCCTAACTCTTGCATTCATCTGTGCTGTGTCGGGTGCATTGCCTTTGGTAAGTTTGAAAATAATGGAACGAGCTGCCAAATAAAAATGTATGTAATCTCTTTCGGTTTGTTTTATTTGTTCGCTGCCTGCACAAATATCATAAGCGGCTTTTAGTCGTTTCACCAAACCCATAAAACGGATTTCTAAATCTTTGGTGAGTTGAACATATTCCGCAGCCATGTTCAGAGTATTCAACTGCTGCAAAGTTGTTCCATTGAAATATTTTTTGCTGTCAAACTGATGAAACAATTTAGCCAAAAGATCTAAATGATTTCTTACAATAATTATTGATTCAGTAATGTCTTCAAAATTTTCTTTGTCGCCTTCGCTGTATTTTTTTAAAGCAAGATTCATTTGCTTTTTTATGCCGATATAATCTACCACCAAACCTTTGTTCTTGTTTTCAAATTTTCGATTTACCCTTGAAATAGTTTGAATTAAATTGTGTTGCTGAATTGGTTTGTCAATGTAAATGCTGTCAAGGAAAGGAACATCAAAACCAGTGAGCCACATATCAACTACTATAGCAATTTTGAAATTAGATTTTTCGTTTTTGAATTGCCTGTCCAATTCTTTGCGATAATCTTTTGTGCCTAACAATTTGTAAAAAACCTCATCATCATCTTTATCTCTGGTCATTATCATTTTCAGGCGTTCAATTGGTTTCAGTTCTCTGCGGTCTTTGTCGGTGAGTTCTGCACCTTCTTCGGCTTGTCTTATTTCAGTCCATTCAGGTTTTAGTTCAATGATATTTTTATATAGGTCATAAGCAATTTCTCTGCTGCTGCACACAAACATGGCTTTGCCTTTTATGGTTGCACCTTCCAAAACTCTGTTGTCGTAATGCTTTACAAAATCTTTTGCAATTGATTTCAATCGTTTCGGGTCGCCAAGTATGGCGTTCATTTTTGCAGTTTCTTCTTTGCTCTGTTCTATTTGATAATCGTTCGCTCCTGCTTCGGCTGATTCTTCGTAATACTTTTCAATTTTTTCAAGTTCGCTATTTTTCAACACCACTTTTGCTGCTCTGCCTTCATACACAATTCTTACTGTGATTTCATCTTTCACCGATTCTGTCATTGTGTAAGCATCCACTACTTTTCCAAACACATCAAGCGTTGCATCTATCGGTGTTCCAGTAAAGCCAACGAAAGTTGCATTGGGCAAAGAGTCGTGTAAATATTTGGCGAAGCCAAATGTTTTTGTAACGCCTTTGGCGGTTACTTTTATTTTTTGGTCAAGATTTATTTGACTGCGGTGTGCTTCGTCTGAAATACAAATCACATTTGTTCTGTCTGTAAGTATTTCGGTGTCCTCTGTAAACTTGTGAATGGTGGTTAGAAAAACTCCACCGCTTTGTCTGCCTTGTATCAGTTCTCTTAAATTCGCCCTGCTCTCAACACTCACCACTGTATTGTCGCCAATAAAATTTTTTGCATTGGTAAATTGCCCCGAAAGTTGGTCGTCTAAATCCGTCCTGTCCGTTATTAAAACAATGGTTGGACTTTCAAAGTATTCACTTTTCATCAACAATCTTGTGAGGTAAAGCATCGTGAAACTTTTTCCGCAACCCGTGGCGCCAAAATAAGTTCCGCCTTTTCCGGTTCCTTCGGGCTTCTGTGCCTTCTTTATGCTTTCAAATAAAGTTCGGGCTGCATAATATTGTGGATAGCGACAAACAATTTTCTCATTCTTCTTTGAAGTATCAGGAATGTAAATAAAGTTTCGGATAATGTCGCGCAAACGGTTGTGCTGAAACATCCCTTGCACCAATGTATACATGCTATCAATGCCATCAACATCTTTGGCTAAACCTGCCACTCTGCGCCAGGCATAAAAGAATTCATAGGGTGCAAAGAATGAACCTGCTTTATTATTGACGCCATCGCTGATAACACAAAAGGTATTGTATTTAAACAGTTCTGGAATGTCTCTGCGATATCGAACGGTCAACTGCTTATACGCATCATAGATAGTAGCTTCTTCTCTGATGGCGCTCTTGAACTCAAACACTACAACAGGCAAACCATTGATGTAAATAATTCCGTCTGGAATTCTTTTTTCGTTGCCGACAATTTCTAACTGGTTTATAAATTTGTAAATGTTATTGTCTTTGCCGTATTCTGTTTCAGGTTCTGCAACAACGTGTAATAGCTGTTCTGCTTCGGGTTGCTTTTGCTTCTGTAATCCACTGTAATCAATGAGCTGAATGTAGATGTCTTTGTTATTTCTGTTCTCCCGTTTTAAAATAAAACCGTCTGAAAGCATTTTGATAAATGTTTTGTTGCTCTCATAAAGGTCAGATGCCGGCAAAGATTTTAGTTGAAGAATAATTGATTTTGCTTCTGATACGGTTAGGCCTTCTGTTTTGTAATGGGTAAGTAAAAAAGTTTGTAAATCTTCTTCTATCAATACTTCATCGGGGGTTCGCTTAATAGTAATACCTAAATGGTGAGGAAAATTTTCTTTCCCCAACAACTCTGTAAAAGCTTTCTCTAATTTTTCTTCGGTGAATTTCATTTACTTCTTCAGCTTTTTCAATTTTTCTATATCGCTTTCTATCTCTTTCAGACTTTGTTCCTTCTCAGTTTTTTTCTGCTCCAATTTATATTTCTCAAATTCATCACCTGATTTTTGCAAAGCCTTTTCGTGACTGATTTTTCCTGCATGAGTAAGCAACTCCCTTCCGTTCAGGTGCAGAATACTGTCTAACCGGCTTATCCAGTCTTTCATATACATGGGAGTTTGCTGCTGTGCCATGGTTTCGGCAAATGCCAAATATTGTTCAACCAGCAAACCCAGCAGCTTTATTTCATCTTCATTCAAATAATTCTTGGCAATGCTTACATCTGTTTTTTTAATCGGTGCCGCTGCTATTTTGCCTGTCTTGTGGGCAGACAGGTCAAGCGATTGCATACCCAATAACGGTAATGTTGCATCTGCTCTGCGATACACCAACTCGGCTGCTGTTTGTTGGCTGATTGCCCAAAGCAATTTGTTTTGTACTACTTTAAAAAACTCAATGGTTTTTTCATCTTTTGCATCGTAATCAATACTGGTGGTGTAGATGTCTTTTATTTTTTGATAAAAGAACCGTTCCGAAATCCGTATTTCCCGGATACGTTCCTGCAACTCGTTAAAATAATTCATGGAGTTGCCACTTTTAAAACGGTCATCATTTAAAGCAAAACCTTTGATGATGTATTCTTTTAACCGCTGTGTAGCCCAAATACGAAACTGTGTGCCTTGCGGTGATTTTACACGGTAGCCAACTGAAATGATAACATCAAGATTATAGTATTTTACTTCTTTTTCCTGTGTTTTTCCTTCTACAGCGCCGTGTTGAGTGGTATGTCGGAAATACCGACACACCACTTTTTCATCCAATTCGCCTTCCTTAAAAACGTTTTGAATATGTTCGGTTATGGTGCTTCTGCCTTTGCCAAACAGTAAAGCTATTTGGTCTTGTGTAAGCCAAACGGTTTCTTCCTCTAAGCGAACATCTATTTTGATGTTGCCATCGGTGTTTTGATAGATGAGTATTTCGCCTGTGTTCATTTAGTATTAAATTTATTGTCTGCCCATTTTGCCGAATTATTGATTATGTAGTTAGAAATGGGTTGATACGATTGTTCGTTTCGGATGATGTGTTCGTGATAATTTCGTTGCCATATTTTTCCGTTAAACGGTTGCCATCCCATATTTTTTACCCCACGAATATATTCAACGGTGGTAATGGATTTGAATGCGTCCATCATATCGCCAATGGTTTTGTTGACGGGCATGTCGATAGAGGCAATCCCTTGTGATTGCCCTTTTTGTTGTCCCACAATTTCCGTGTTTTGGACGACCAAAAGGGTCGCCCCTACGATTTCCAATATGGCGTGGAAATGATTGGGCATTACCACGTATTCGTGCAATGCAATATTGGGAAACCTATTGGGCAATGCCAACCATTGTGTTTCCACCATTTGTCCAGCATCGTTTAATATCATTTCTCCATCGGTTATTTCCCCAAACAAACACGTCCTATCTTGGCAACATATCGTTATAAAATACAAACCCGCCTGCGCATAATCGTATCCTTTTAACCGGATAGA
>JBKJPR010000353.1:0-3309 GCA_046594275.1 Sediminibacterium sp. | reverse complement strand
GATACTGCAACGCTTTGCCGCACTGCTGAAAGAAAATATTGAAACCTGTGCGGCCATACTAACTTCTGAAGTGGGTAAGCCCCTGCAGCAATCCCGGAATGAGATCAATGGAGCCTGTACCAGGATTGATTGGCTCACCGAAAACGCAGTTAACTATTTAAGTCCCGAATGGATGGTGACAGAAGGCGCTACCAAAGAAAAGATAGTATATGAACCACTGGGCGTAGTAGCTAATATTTCTGCCTGGAATTATCCATACCTGGTAGGAACCAATATTTTTATCCCTGCGTTATTAGCCGGCAACGCAGTATTGTATAAACCTTCGGAACTCGCGACTCTTACCGGTTTGCAGATACAAAAATATTTGCACGAGGCCGGCGTACCCCCTACTGTTTTTCAAACAGCCATCGGCGGGAGAGAAACAGGCGAGTGGGTATTAGATGCCTGCCTCGACGGATATTTTTTTACAGGCTCTTATAAAACCGGGAAATATATCTATGAAAAAATAAGCGCCAAAATGGTACCATGCGGTCTGGAGCTCGGCGGAAAAGATCCGTTGTATGTTACCGATGAAATTACCGATGTGGATACTGTTGCCGCAGGTACGGCAGATGGCGCTTTTTACAACAATGGCCAAAGTTGTTGCGCATTGGAACGTATTTATGTGCATGAAAAAGTGTACGAAGCGTATGTTGCTGCTTTTGTAAAAGAAGTACAGTCTTACTTGGTTGGATTGCCTACAGAAGAAAATGTTTATATCGGTGCATTAACCCGCAAAGAGCAGTTACCCTTTTTGCAGGCCCAGGTAACAGACGCGCTTAACAAAGGCGCTGCTCTTTTATGCGGCGGACACCCGATAGACAGGCCCGGAAACTATTTTGAACCCACGGTTTTGGTAAATGTTACGCACCAGATGGATATTATGCGGGAAGAATCCTTCGGACCGGTGATTGGGATCATGAAAGTGAGTAACGATGAAGAAGCCATACGCTTAATGAATGATACTGAATACGGCCTCACTTCTTCCGTATACTCAGATAACCCGGATAGGGCGGCGGCAATACAAAGCCGATTAAATTCCGGCACCGTATACCTGAACTGTTGCGACAGGGTGAGCCCTTCCTTACCCTGGAGCGGCAGGAAGCATAGTGGTTTTGGAAGCACTTTATCCCATGCGGGCCTTCGTGTGTTTACCCGGCCTAAAGCATATCATATAAGAGGGTAGTAAACTGCGCGCATGCCAATGCTTACATACTCCATTATTGATTTTAACAGCCACTATTCAGTATTACCCCCACTGGCACGGTTATTTTACCTCTATACTAAAATAACCTGTATGGAACCGAGTTTTTGGGGTGTTATTATTTATACGATACCGGTATTAGCCGTGATCTTCCTTGTGATTAAGCGGGAGGATACAGACGACAGGGTAGTTGAACACAAAATGTATAAGAACTACCGGAAAACGAGAATGGATAAACCCGTATATTAATCCTGCCTGTCATAAATTGTTAATCCCTGTTTTTGTGGAAGAAATTCCCCTTTGCTGTGATATTGGCTCATCATATCAACCTACATAGATATTATTTATTTATATTACAGCTCATTATTGCTAATATCAATATTATGCGGCTTATTATATTATACGGGTTCTTTTTCTGTTTTATCCTGAGTTGTGGCAAAGGAAGCCCTGGAAATTCAACCACTACTCCGGTGGTGCCAGCCCCTCCTTTACCACCACCTGCCGCAGATAAACCTTATCAATTAGTATGGTCCGATGAATTCAATGCGGGTGCAACGCCAGATACTGGCAAATGGGCCTATGATGTTGGCGGTAATGGCTGGGGCAATAATGAACTGGAATATTATACCAATGCCCGGCCGGAAAATGCGAGGATTGCCAATGGTAATTTAATCATTGAAGCCAGGAAGGAGAGCTTCAGCGGAAGAAATTATACTTCCGCCAGGTTGCTCACCAAAAATAAAGCACAATGGACCTATGGAAAATTTGAGATCAGGGCAAAAATACCGAGGGGCAGGGGTACCTGGCCGGCTATCTGGCTGCTCTCTGCGAATAATCCACTTAGCTGGCCCGATGATGGCGAACTGGATATTATGGAGGAGGTAGGGTATGCACCGAATGTGATTCATGGAACGGCTCATAATAAACTCTATAACGGCGCTAACGGGAAACAAAAAGGTGCCAATAAATTCGTACCTGATGCGCAGGATTCATTTCATGTGTATAGCCTGGAATGGACGAATACCCAAGTTGCATGGTCAATAGACAATGATATTTTTTATACCTATTATGATCCCTCTCTTGGAATAGGAGGCTGGCCTTTTAATAAAGACTTCTTTATGATACTCAATATTGCCGTAGGAGGAAACTGGGGCGGAATACAAGGTGTAGACGATTCTGTATTTCCACAAAGCATGCTGGTGGATTATGTGCGGGTGTATCAGAAAAAATAATTGACTGCGCAAATTTTACTGTAACCTGGCAAGGCATTATTATTGTTCAGCACCCGTTTTTCTTTTTTCTTTTTTGGAATGGAGGGTTTCGTTAATTATAGTGAGTAAGGATTGGGATCCTTCTGCATCCTGCAATAATTGCCAGATCATGATACCGCCTGCATTTTGCATAGCGAGTTGGGTTTTTCTCTTGATGGTTTCTTTCCCGTTATAATAAACAACCATCCCATCATTCAATACCAATGAATCATTTTTCTCTGCACCTGGAAATTTTGCCAGGATTTCTGCGTATGGCAATCCACTAATCACTTCTTTCCCAAATTGGTACCCATAGAAGGGCAGGCCCAGGTTGATCTTATGTTTGGGTATACCCCTTGTCTTACTCCAGTATTGAAGGTCTTGAACCGCCATTTCATATGGCGCATGTGGTCCCGGATGATCGGGTGTCCAGGGCCCGGTCTTGTCATAAGACATGATATTGACGAAATCAAGATGGACAAGCGCGGCATCAGATATCTGCGAAGCATAGCCGGTAGCGATCGCAGCAGTTAACAGCTTATTGCGCACTTTCAGTGATCGTGATAATTCACCCAGCAGGGCCTCATAATTTTCATCAATAAGCCTGCCTTCCAGGTCAACATCAATTCCGTCGAACCCATATTGATCAGTCAAAGCGAGCATACGTTCTACCATTGATCTCCGGTTCACATTGGTTAATAGACGGGTCCACCAAATGGGTGCATTGCCACCGCCTATGGATGCCAATACCTTAACCTGCCGGGTATGTGCTGTTTTTATAATACTGTCTATTCGGGGCGATACCGTAAAATACCC
>JBKJPR010000490.1:0-5154 GCA_046594275.1 Sediminibacterium sp. | reverse complement strand
TTACTCCGGAAAGCGATCCGTTTCAGCGGTGAACATCCCAACAATGTGATGGTACTATCCATACCCGATTGGGGTTCAACGCCTTTTGCAGCAAAAAAAGATGGTAAAAAGATCAGTGAAGAGATCGACAGTTTCAATGCTGTATGTGAGGCTGTTGCCAATGAAAATAAAACGCATTACCTCAACATCACCGAAGAAACCAGGAAAGCAAAAAAAGACAACAGCCTGTTAGCGAATGATCATTTACATTATTCGGGTAAGGTATATGCAGTATGGGCCGAAAAACTGGCATCAGTTATCAAACAGCAGGCCCATAAATAATCAAAGTTTGATTGTTCAGTGAACTTTCTTCTTTTATAATAGTAGCATTCTCAAATGCTGTTTCAAAAAGAGAAGGACAGAAGAATAAAGAGGAAAATGAGCTTCTTTTTATCTTCTTTTCTCTTTTCCTTCTTTTATTGAAACCTTACGCTCGCTCAGGTAACGCTAGGGGGATGGTTGTTTAACCCCTGATTGGCATAACATGTATACTATTGAACGCTTAATCCTGAATAATGTTTCAGTATTATACCTTTCTTTGTGACCCTTTGTGCCGCCGTGTCTTCGTGGTTCATTCTTTTTGAACTACAAAGAAGAGTGGATCAGGCTATTTTGGAAAATTTGATTCTTATGACTCCTTCTTTAAATAAACAGCCATTTCGGAAGCGTATTGCGCAGCAACAACAGATGCCTTTTCAGCAAAATATTCAGTGCCATCCGCAAAAATGATGGCCCTGCTGGCGTTTACTAATAAACCACAGTCATTATTCAATCCATACTTAGATACTTCTTCCAGGCTTCCCCCCTGCGCCCCAACTCCAGGCACCAGCAAAAAATGATCGGGGATAATGGAACGGATATGCCTAAGATCGCTGGCACGCGTAGCGCCTACCACGAACATCAGATTTCCGGTATTGCCCCAGGAAGCGGTTTGTTCCAATACTTTTTCATATAACCTCTTTTCCGTATTCCCATCTTTTAGCTTTAATTGCTGAAAATCGTTGCTCCCCGCATTCGAAGTGAGGCCGAGAACGATGGTCCATTTGTTTTCATATTCCAGAAAGGGGCGAACACTATCCTCCCCCATATAGGGCGCCACAGTTACTGCATCAAAAGACAATACTTCGAAAAAAGTTTTGGCATATTCGGAAGAAGTGTTGCCAATATCGCCACGTTTGGCATCAGCAATTTTCAGATGAGTAGCAGGAATATAATTGACAGTTCGTTCCATTGCCTCCCACCCTTTCAACCCCTGCGATTCATAAAAAGCGGTATTGATCTTATAGCTTACGCAATGCTCTTTAGTGGCATCTATAATGGCTTTGTTGAATTCAAATACGGCATCGGGCTGCGATTGCAGGTGTTTGGGAAGCTTTGTACTATCCGTATCAAGGCCTACACAGAGATAATTCTGTTTTTGCCTGATCTGCGTAACCAATTGGGTTCGGTTCATGCTGTAAATATATTGCAAGAATGCTGTTGCGCAAATGAGAGAAATAATTAAAATTAAGGGAGATTTTTTCAACACATAGGAACATAGAAAAATATAAAGGCACATAACATATGATATGGGCACTTTTTTACCTATTATACTTACTAAATAACTCCTTTTTAGAATACTCTGTGACACTCTCTGCCGCTGTGACGTTGTGGATATTTTTTTGAACCACAGAAGCACAACGACACAGCGAAACACAGAGGAAGAATTAAATGCGCTTCTAGGCTAAGTTATTGTACGAAAAACATAATTCCTTATCGGAGCTAATTGATGCTATGTGTTTAAAAAAATAAAACTCCTACAGGCCTGTATAATAATCGTAGCCGCGCTCTGCCCAATAATCTGGCGGTTTAGTATTAGAGAAATTGATAGTACCGATCCTTTTCAAATGTTTGACACCATATTTTACCGGGATGATTAACCGCAAAGGATAGCCCTGGTTCATAGGCAAAGGTTTGCCGTTCAGTTCATAACAGAGAATGGTTTGCGGATGCATGATACTGGGCATATCAATACCCACATAATATTCTTCATCCGGCGTATTCATTCCCACAAACTTCATCTGTGCTTCTTTATTGAGACCGTATTTTTTGATCAACTCTGAAAAACGGGTGCCACTCCACCAGGTGATCTGGCTCCAGCCCTCGATGCATTTAAAATTATGCACCACATCAATCTTGGGTAACTGTTTAATATCATTCATCGTTAAGAACAAAGTATCGCCATCGGTTCTTACTACTTGCAGTTTCCAGACGGCCGTATCAAACAGGGTTGCATCCAATCCTACATCTCCATTCACTCTTGCTTTTTTAGCTGCTGCAGATTTAGGGTATTCTTTTACCAGGTTTTTAGTACTGTATAAACCGCTGTACACTTCCTCATTCAGGTCGAGCACTTTGCGCAAGGGGGTTTGGATACCACCGCGGATTCCATTGTCGAGCGGCTGGTTCACCAGCCATTTCCAACCTGCCCAGGAAATGCCGATCATGGCAAAGAAAACGATAAAAGCAATAAGGTTTTTTCGTTTGTAGCGTTTGGCAGCGGATTCATCGACCATGAATTCTTTCATACATTATTTATTTTGTTTTGTATCCTCTTTAATGACCTCAAAGCCCGCGATCATGGCGCGGAAATTATTCCAACCTGCCTTTATCACCTGTAAAAGATGGATCAGGAAAAATAAAACAAAGCCCACTGTCAGGATAAAGTGTTCCAGCCGGGCCGCCTCATATCCACCACATATATTGGTGAGCCATTGTAACTGCACCGGTTTATAAATAGCGAACCCGGTGACAAGTGACCCAAACCCCATCAAAATAATCATGGTATAGGCCAGCCGTTGTGCCGCATTATACTTGGATTTCGGGGGCGGGTTTTTACGGATATGCAGGTCATGCAACAACACCTGCCAGGACTCTTTTAAAGAATGCCGGTTCGGCACAAGGTATCTCCATTCCCCGGATACAAGGGTATAGATAACATACAAAATACCATTGATCATAAACAGCCACATAAACACAAAATGAAAGGCCATCCCCTCTGATAAGCGGTAAGGAATGTTTAACCATTTATAAAACCATTCCGGGAAGAATTTCACCAATACAGTTTGGCCGATCTTGATTTTGTACACATCATTGGCCCAGTAAATAAGCAGGCCGCTCCATATCATGATGGTCAGTATGGGAAAATTGATCCAGTGCATCCAGCGGGTGGCCACCTGGTGTTTATAAATAACTTTTACAGCCATGAGCATGATTTTGTGGTATATGTACGTTAAAGCCCTCCTCGCAGATGCAGACGAGAAATACCCGCGAACCTTACATGTTAACTGAAGCCTCACTATACCTGCTTCTCCCCTCCGCCTCCAAATAAGCGGTTATTGCATCGTAAGCTGAATTACCGTATCAATATCATCCTGCTGTACGCCATCCAGGTAAATGAACAATCCCTCCGGCTGCTGCTTATATTTCAGAACTAAGCGGTCTTTCAATAATGCGGCTGCTATTACTTTTTCTTTCACCCCCTGAACAAAAATATAATCCTGGCCGGTCTTCTTCAGTATATGCACAAACCAATCTTTATTCCTGGCAGTTACCACACCCCATTCCTGTGGCGGAATGAGATTGCCCCTGGTACCATAGATACTATTGCCATATTGCTTCATCCATTTGCCTAATGCGGCAAGGGTATCTGTAAATTCTTGTTGTATCTGCCCATTCGGCATGGGCCCTACATTCAAAAGAAAATTGGCATTGCGGCCTGCGGCATTCACCATATAACGGATCAATACGGGTACAGATTTAAATTTACGGTCTGTCATATTATATCCCCAGGCATCGTTCATGGTTTCACATGTTTCTAATGGCAACTGCGAAATACCGGCACCGCCAAAACCAGTTGTATTAAAGCCGGGCAGGTCCTTTTCAAACATCTGGAAATCTTCGCCGGCAATGGGTGATAAATGATGGTTGTTACCGATCAGGCATTTCGGCTGCAGTGTATGTATCAAATTATAAATATCATCGTAATGCCAGTTTACTTTAGCGGGCAAGGTCTTGTCCTGATCATTGGCTAATTGATCCCAGTGCCCGTCGAACCAAATCCCGGATATCTCGCCATAATTCGTCAGCAGTTCTGATAACTGCGCTTTCATAAAACTGATATAACTGTTCCAGTCGCTTTTGGCCGTTCTGCCATTTCCTTTACCGGTCTTTCCCGTTTCGTATTGGTAATCGGAACGGTACCAATCGAGCAGGGAATAATAACAGAACAGTTTAATGCCCTGTTTATGACATTCCTCTGCCAGTTGTTTCAAAGCATCTTTACCGTAAGGTGTATTAGTGATCTTCCAGTCTGATTGTTTGGTATCCCAGTTACTGAACCCATCGTGGTGACGCGTAATGAAAGTGATGTATTGCATGCCCGCATTTTTTGCAGTGGCCACCCATGCTTTGGCATCAAAATCAATGGGGTTGAATACACGCTGCAGGTGCGAATAGTCATTTATCCTGATATTGCGGTTATTCATCACCCATTCACCGCTTCCCAACACACTGGAAGCGCCCCAGTGAATGAACATCCCCAATTTCATATCCTGGAATTGTTGCCTGGCGGCAAGGTTCTCGCCGGTGGGTGCATAGGTTTGCGCTGAGAGGTTCCAGGTAAAGAAAATAAAGCTGGCCGATAACAATATATTTCTCATAATAGTGGGTTTTAATGGTCAGGTACTACCTGATTCAGGCTATAAGATAATGGAAATATTATTTCAAATAAAATACGGTCATATGATGTATCTACTCTTCGTTTATTTTTAGTGCGGAGATGCGGAGAAACATAAGAATTTATTCTCCCCAAGTGCTTTTTAAAATTCCCCGCAAACGGCCCTAAAAGAAGACATGGCGGCTTAGAAGCAGAATCATCACATGCAACCAAAATAATTTACAAAAGCCATAAATACCCTTGCCATGAAACAAAAGATGGGGTAAATACTTTTATTGAATGCCGTACTGTTTTGATAATGAATGATTGTTTTATTTTAACAAAAATTGTCGTGTCCAATGTAAGATAGCTTTCTTACAGTCGTCAGAATAAGGAATTATTTTAAACGAACCGTTGTA
>JBKJPR010000206.1:0-3087 GCA_046594275.1 Sediminibacterium sp. | reverse complement strand
ACTACCCCTGGCGCAATCCACGGTATCGCAGCACCTGAAAGAATTGAAAAATGCAGGATTGATCGACGGTACCGTTGATGGACCGAGAAGTTGCTACTGCATCAACTGGGGCGCATTTGAGAAATTCAATTCAGCATTCAATTCCCTTTTCTCCACTCTTAAAACACAGCATGAAAAAGCGTGTTGCTAACCCGGGATAACACCGCGTGTTACGAAAGTGTTACGAAATTATTTCGCACGCCAAGGCGCAAAGGCGCAAGTAAAGCAACCTGATTTGATAAAATATTATTGTAAACCTAAAATTAAAAAACATGCAAACAGAAGCCGAATTAAAAGATCTCGTTACAAAAAAGTACAGCGAAATTGCTGAACAGTCCCACTCACAAAATGCCGCATCCTGCTGTGGAGCAGGCGTATGCAGTGATGAAGTGTATAACCTGATGGCAGATGATTATACCAAACTGCCCGGCTACAACGCAGATGCCGACCTGGGCCTGGGATGCGGCCTGCCCACCGAATTTGCTAAGATCAAAAAAGGGGATACTGTGATTGATCTGGGCAGCGGCGCCGGTAATGATTGCTTCATCGCCCGTGCAATAACCGGCGAAACCGGTAAAGTGATCGGTGTCGACTTCACAGAAAAAATGATCGAAAAAGCCAGGATTAATGCAGAAAAATTAGGGTACCCTAACGTGGAGTTCCGGTTTGGGGATATTGAACAGTTGCCGGTATCGGCTGATATGGCTGATGTGGTGGTAAGTAACTGTGTGCTTAATCTCGTTCCTAATAAATTCAATGTGCTGCAGGAAGTATACCGTGTATTGAAGCCCGGTGGCCATTTCAGCATCTCTGATATTGTGCTCGACGGTGAATTACCAGCCAAACTGAAACAGGCTGCCGAAATGTATGCAGGTTGTATATCGGGCGCCATACAGAAAGAAGTGTACCTGGAACTGATAGCTTCAACCGGGTTCTCCCATATCACCCTGCAAAAAGAAAAAAGTATTTTATTACCGGATGATATTCTTGCACAGTATTTTTCGGCAGAAGATATCCAGTCATTCCGGAACAGTAATACTGGTATTTACAGTATCACGGTATATGCAGAAAAGCCACTTGAAAAGAAAGAAGCCTGTTGTGCGCCGGGGTGTTGCAATTGATGAACAGCGTATTCGCCGATGTTGGTGTTATCACCAATATCAACACATAGGCACAATAGGAGGACATAGAACACATATAATCGCCGATGTTCGCCGATGTTGGTGTTATCACCAACATCACTTGCGCTCTTTTAGCCGATGTTGGTGTTATCTCCAACGTCACCGCGCTCTTAGTAGTTATAGTTATATCACCAATCAATATAACACCGAATGCAAATCATTTCCTTACTCCCCTCCCACTGGGAGGCAGTTAAAAAGATCTATGAAGAAGGCATCGCCACCGGGAATGCCACATTTCAAACCACCGCACCCACCTGGGAAGAATGGGAGGCGGCACATTCAGTCAAACCAAGACTCATAGCTATTGAAAACAATGAAATATCAGGATGGGCCGCCATCACCCCTGTAAGCGGGCGGTGTGTGTATGCGGGTGTGGGCGAAGTAAGTGTATATGTAACCGCTGCGGCCCGCGGCAAAGGGATTGGCAAAAAATTATTGCAGGCATTGATAGCGGAAAGTGAAAAAGAAAATTTCTGGACACTGCAGGCCGGTATCTTTCCGGAGAATATATCCAGCCTGGCCATCCATGAAGCCTGCGGCTTCCGGGTGATTGGAACAAGAGAAAGGATCGGGAAAATGAATGGAGCCTGGAGAGATACGGTTTTACTGGAACGGAGAAGTACTACTATCGGTTTATAAAAAGTCAGGAGCATGGAAAAAAAGAAAGTTTTATTTGTTTGTGTAGAGAACAGTAACCGCAGCCAGATGTGCCAGGCTTTTGCTTTCATCCATGGCGGTGGCCATGTTGAAGCCTATAGCGCCGGCAGTAAACCCAGCGGCATCGTGAACCCCAAAGCCATTACTGCTATGAGTGAACTGGGTTATGATCTTAGTAAACACGACAGTAAATCATTACAGGAAGTAGAACGCTTCGCACCATTTGATGCAGTAGTAACCATGGGTTGCGGAGATGCCTGTCCCTGGATGCCCGCTAAAAAATTCATAGACTGGCAGATACCCGATCCCAAACATATGGAACCTGCAGAATTCAATAAAGTGCGTGACCTGATCAGTGATAAAGTAAAAGACCTGCTGGCAGCATTATGATTTTTCCTTATCCGCATCTGTTCCTATCAGCGCCTCAATGATAGAAGTAACAAAACTTACCACCAGACTGAATAACAGAGCTGCGAACCATCCATCCACCGTAAAACCCGGTACCAGGCTGGCAGCTATTTTTACGATAATGATATTGATCACCAGCAGGAACAGGCCGAGGGTAAAGATCGTTATGGGAATAGTGAGGATGATGAGGATGGGCTTGATAAAACTGTTCAGCAACCCCAGCACCACCCCAACGATCAGTGCGGTAACCGTATTATCGATCTCCACTCCTCCTAAAATATACGCCGCAAACAGAACAGCTACAGCAGTGGCAATGGTTTTGGCAAAGAACTTTCCCATAAGAATTTATTTGTGATCTAAATTACTATTTATTTTGCTTCCCATCAGTCATTTAAAAAATAAGAAGTGACAGCAAATTTTCAAACAAAAAGCGGCCAACTCCCGTTCGCCGCTAATATTATAATTATCAAACTGGTGGCTAATTAAACCCTTTTGATCACACAGTTTTTCTTTGTGATCCTTTGTGTATTTGTGCCTTAGTGGTTCTAAAGATTGGAACCACTAAGACTCTAAGTACCGAAGAAACACCAAGAGATTTGATTGAGTTTTAAAATTACCGCGTTATTGATATTTTCAACAGCACAACACGTTTAAATTATCAAATATCCAGTCCTATTCCAATTATTGCAGCGCCTTCACTACATTCCATATCACTTTCGGTTTACCCAGCGTATAGTAATGCAGCACCGGTACACCAAATTCTTTCAGTTCTTTACTCTGCTGTATCAGCCATTCAGCGCCC
>JBKJPR010000070.1:0-4042 GCA_046594275.1 Sediminibacterium sp. | reverse complement strand
GCCTCCTTCCTGTTTGTGATCACAGGTCTGCATATGGCACATGTATTGGGCGGAGTGATCGCTTTATTGGTTATTTTCATCAGGGCATATGCAGTTAAAATAAAGAATTACAGCAGTTTACCGATAGAATTAGTGGGTACTTACTGGCATTTTGTAGGCATACTCTGGATCTATTTATTCATCTTTTACAACTGGGTAGGTTAATTGAAGAAAAAGTTGGGGGTTATTCACCTTTTTTGAACAGTAGCCAATATTTTTGTAACGAAATTTTAGAACGAAATCATGTCAACAACAACAACTGTTACACCAACCAAACTGTGGAGCGGCGGAAAGAGTCCATTCAACGTAGAATACGGCAAATTGATGATGTGGTATTTTCTGATGAGTGATGCCTTCACGTTTGGCGCTTTCCTTATCTCTTATGGTACCATCCGTTTTTCTACCAATGGCTGGCCCGACCCGAATGTTGTGTTCAAAAGTTTCCCTTTCGCACCCGAAGGCGTAAATGCACCGTTGGTCTTTGTTAGTGTCATGACCTTTATCCTGATCATCAGTTCGGTTACCATGGTGCTGGCGGTTCATGCCGGTCATAATATGGATAAAAAGGGCGTGGTTAAAAACCTGGTCTGGACCATTATTGGTGGAGTGGCTTTCTTAAGTTGCCAGGCATGGGAGTGGACCCACCTGTTTCATGAAGGCGCGTGGTGGGGCAGTAACCCCTTCCTGAATGCCGATGGAACCGCCTCTACTACAAACTTTACGAATTACTTTTTTACCATAACAGGCTTTCATGGTTTTCACGTGTTCTCAGGTGTGATCATCAATATCATTATGCTGATCATGACACTGACGGATAAATTTGAACAGCGCGGCCATTACCTGATGATCGAAAAAGCAGGGCTGTACTGGCACTTTGTAGACCTGGTATGGGTATTTGTATTCACCTGTTTTTACCTGATCTGATCGTAATCATTTAGTCAACTCATTAAGTTCGTTATTATGGAACATACAGCAGCACATGAAGAACACAGCGGTGGCGGTGTAAAAGAGATTATAAAGGTGACCATTATTCTGTCGGTATTAACAGCCATAGAACTGGCATTGGGTTTCTGGATGATGGGTATGCCATTAGGTAGCGGGATACGCCTGGCAGTCAAGGGCGCGATCATTATCCTGATGCTGGCAAAAGCCTTTTACATAGTCGGGTATTTCATGCACCTGAGGCATGAGATCAAAAACCTGATCATGACCATCGTAGTTCCTTTGGCCCTATTTGTCTGGTTCATCATTGCATTTTTGTATGACGGGAATTCTTTCCGGAAACTGCGTAACGACTATGATCCGTATTTCAAAGCGCAGAGTACCATTAAAGTGGAGAAGAAAGAAGAAGCAAAGCACGGTGAAACAAAAAAACATGAAGAAGCAAAACCGGAAGAAAAAAAACCGGTGCATTAAAATAATTTTTGTGATTCTTCACCATAATATGTAAGACCATTCCGGAAACCGGGATGGCTTTTTTATAGTTATCCGGTATGTATGAATAAGAAAGCTTTTTTAGGCCTTGCGGTGGCACTTTTATTACCGGTCTTCTGTTACCTGGTATTGAAATATGCCGGTGAAAGGGCAGTGGATATGCCAAGGCGGTTACTATTGGATACTGTAGTTACGCGTATTGAGAACGGAAAACAGTTTACAGACAGCATCTGGCACACCACGGCCAATATCCGTTTACAGAACCAGTTGGGGGATACGGTAAGTTTGTATGATGAAAGAATAAGAGGGAAGATCATTGTAGTGGATATGTTTTTTACACATTGCGCCGGCATCTGCCCCAGGCTTACCCGTAATATGGTCAAACTGCAACAGTCATTTATTAAGGGTGGCAACATCCGGAAAAAGATTGATACCTCCATTGTTCAGTTCATTTCCTTTTCCATTGATCCCGAAAGAGACAGTGTACCCGTATTAAAAGAGTACGCCGACCGTTTCGGAGTAAACCACGATAACTGGTGGCTGCTTACCGGTAGTAAAGATTCTATCTACAAATTTGTGTTTGAAGAATTAAAGGTTGATAAGTACAGTGATGAACCCATTAACCCCGATTTTGTGCATACCAGCCGTTTTGTGCTGATAGATAAAGAGCATAAGGTTCGGGGATATTATAATGGCCTTGATACGGTATCAGTAGGGAACCTTGCAAAAGATATCGGCCTGCTGACACTGGAAAGAGATGAAAATCAAAAAAGCACCGTGTTTCGTGAAATCATCGATCTGAGTTGGTTATGGTTGATTATTGTATCCCTTGTGATCTTTTTTGTGTTATACATGCGCAACCGTAGAAAAATAAACGGCTGAAATTTTTTCAACCGGCGGCCATAAAAAAATAAATATGTTACCTCCCTCTCTTACTAAAAATGACAAACAGGCTAAATGGCTCATCGGCCTGTTCTCAGTGGTTGTATTTACCGTGATCGTATTACTAAGCCGTTACAAACTGGAAATAGACCTGGGGTTTAACATTCATATTTTTGCTATGATCAATGCATTCCTGAATGCCACCACTGCTATTTTGCTGATAGCAGCGGTATGGGCTGTAAAAAACGGGAAATATGTACTACATAAGCAACTGATGATGGTTGCGTTGATCTTATCCATACTATTCCTGGTTTCATATATCGCCCATCACTTATTTGCAGGAGAAGCCAAATTCGGCGACAGTAATCATGACGGAACGGTTTCTCCCGATGAGATCGTGCTGGCAGGAAAAACACGTATGGTGTACTTCTTTATCCTTGGCACGCATATCATTCTCGCCGCCATTATATTACCCTTTATTTTATTCACCACCTACCGTGCATTAACGGCAGAGTTTACAAAGCACAAAAAGCTAGCCCGTATTACCTGGCCGCTGTGGTTTTATGTGGCAGTAACAGGGCCGGTGGTATACTGGATGATCAGCCCGTACTATAGATAATTTTTGAATTGAATATTTCGCTTATTTTTTAACACATAGGAACATAGAAAGTACAAAGACACATAGTAAAAGTCTATGTTCCCTTGTTTTTAACTATGTATCTATGTGTTAAAAAAATAAATTCTAAAATTAGCAGAGTTTAATCAATAGAGAGTTCCTTAGTGGGGTCCCAGAATTTCTTTTCAAAGTCAACTATTGTATCATCGAATAGTTTAATCTTTTCTTTTTCCAGGAGTTCTTGCATGCGTGTGGGTGTAGCAAAATGCATCTTCCCCGATAGCATGCCATTACGGTTCACTACGCGGTGTGCGGGTACAGCAGGTTTAGCATGGAAAGAGCTGTTCATGGCCCAGCCCACCATGCGGGCGCTCATTCTGGTGCCAAGGTAAGCAGCTATGGCGCCATAGGATGTAACGCGGCCCCGGGGTATATGCCGGGCTACCTCATAGACCTGCTCAAAAAAAGAACTGTCTTTTTTACCGCTGGGTAATACACTTCGTAATTTTTCAGAAGATTTTTTGGTTGCCAATGATGTCGCGTTTTTGTTATAGTAACTTACAATATATTTTGGTGAGATATCAGTGGTCAGTGGTGAGTAAAAAAATATGCTTCCCACTCACCACTCACTACTCACCACTCACCACTCACCACTCCCACTCACTTTCCTTTGTTCCAGCAATTCACTACGCCTGGGCTCTGGTACAGATTCGTATTGATAAGGACAATGCCTGCATCCATAGCCGCAGCAATGACCTTTTTCAAGATGGTATTTTTCTGTCAATACCATATAGCCATGCCCGTCGTGGTAAAAATCAATTCCTTCAATTAATGTCTGGCTCACTGTATAATTGTTTTAGCGCTTCGTCTTTTTCTCCAGGCAGTTCCTGGTTTATCCTGAAACAGAGATAATGAACCCGGTTGCTCTGGGCAATGTCAAGGTTCTCATAATGGGTTTTGATCAGCAATTCCGGTTTGATGTCTGGCTGTGTATATACCTGGTCCGTATTCTCCAGCAATTCAAGGCCGAATAAATTGATTACAGCCAGGGTGAATTGGTACAGGTCTGGA